>NZ_LEKG01000204.1:0-13055 GCF_001029515.1 Micromonospora sp. RV43
GGCCCGGCCGGCCCCGCCCACGTCCACGCCCGCCAGGTCGCCCTCGCCGTGCACCTCGGTGATGCGGGTGCTGCCCGGGCGGGCCGGGTCGCCGGTCCAGAGCGCGTCGACGTCGGAGAGCAGCACCAGCAGGTCGGCGTCGACGAGCGCGGCGACGAGCGCGGCCAGGCGATCGTTGTCGCCGAACCGGATCTCCTCGGTGGCCACCGTGTCGTTCTCGTTGACGATCGGCACGGCGTGCAGGTCGAGCAGCTTGCGCAGCGTCCGGTACGCGTTGCGGTAGTGCGCGCGCCGGGTCACGTCGTCCACGGTGAGCAGCACCTGCCCGACGGTGCGGCCGTGCCGGGCGAACGCGGCCGCGTACCGGCCGATCAGCAGGCCCTGGCCGACGCTGGCGGCGGCCTGCTGGGTGGCCAGGTCGCGCGGGCGCCGGGGCAGCCGCAGCGGGGCGAGCCCGGCGGCGATCGCGCCGGAGGAGACCAGCACCACCTCGCGGCCGGAGGCGGCGAGCCCGCCGAGCGTGTCGACGAGCGCGTCGACCCGGGCGTCGTCCAGGCCGCCCGTCGCGGTGGTCAGCGAGGACGAACCGATCTTGACGACGATCCGGCGGGCCGAGGTGACTGCTTCACGCACCCGACCATTCTGCGCGCTGCGGTCTGCCGCGCCGCGGCGCGTTCCCATATCGTGGCAGCTCGTGACACCTGACGAGTACGTCGAGGCGGTGCTGGCACTGGTCGAGCGGATCCCGCCGGGGCGGGTGATGTCGTACGGGGCGGTGGCCGACGCGCTCGCCGACCGCTCGGGACGGGCCTCGCCACGGCTGGTCGGCTCGATCATGGCGCGGCACGGGGGCGGGGTGCCGTGGCACCGGGTGGTGAACGCGGCCGGCCGGATGCCGCCGGGGCACGAGCGCAAGGCCCGGGAACGGCTGCTCGCCGAGGGCTGCCCGTTGCGTGGCGACCGGGTGGACCTGGCGGCGGCGTCCTGGTCACCGGACGAGGGGTGACCCGACCGGGTCGGCGGCAGCCGGCCAACCGATCGTGACTGCCCTCAACGAGTCCGGGTCATCGCGGCCAGTCTGAGAACGCGTGCCGGAGGTCGCGGATCTCGGCCGGGGCGAGGCGGTAGAGCGTGAAAACGGTGTCGGGCAGGCGGTCGAGGCGCTGTAACGAGTCCTGGAACTCTTCGTCGGTGAGCGCCGGGTCGGCCCGCCGCGCGAGGTCCACCAGGTCGTTCCTGCTGTAGCGGCCGAGCGCGGCGGCGACGTCGATGTAGTCGCGGGGTTGGGCACGGGTGACCATGGCGGCGACCTTGGTGCCGATCACGTCGTCCAGGTGCAGCACCGGCCCGACGTCGAGCACGATCGGGCTGGTGCTGCGCGCGAAGCGTACGAGCTGCAGCCGTACGGTCCGGTCGTCGCGGCGAACCTCGAACTCGATCATGTCGTGCTCGAAGCCGTAGAAGACGTCGTCCAGCTCGGTGGGCTCGGCGATGGTCTCGACCTGGAATCCGGCATCGAGCAGGGTGGCGCGCACCAGCTCGGCGGCGGCGGTGACCCCACCGTCGACATCCGTGAAGAGGTCGACGTCCTCGGTGGGGCGGGCGCCGACGCCGTGGGCGATGAGGGCCTGGCCGCCGGCGAGGGCGAAGCCGTGTCGGCCGGCCACGGCGAGCGCGATACGGGCGACCTCGTGCTGGAACGGGTCCGGCGCCGGTGACATCAGGCGGCGACGTCCCGTGCGCGCAGCATCGGGTGGCTCTCTTCCCAGGCGCGGCGGACACCGCGGGGCACATACAACTCGGGCCACAGGCGGATGAGGGTGGGGCCGTGCAGCCAGGCGCGCAGCTCGTCGGGATGAACGGCTTCGGTGAGCACCGTCTCGTACATCCACGCGAGCAGACCCGGGACGTCGAGGTCGACGTGCCGGTCGGGTTGCCAGAACAGCCGGTGGGGCAGCTCGACCACGCCGGCGACCGGGCCCTGCAACTCGCTCAGGTCGGGGACCACGACCGCACGACGGCCGGGACGGGCCTCGTACGGTGCCCGCGAGCTGCGGACGGATCGGGCTGGGTCCATGCCCTACAGGGTAGCGGTGCCGACCTGCGCCTCACCGCGACTCGCGAGCGCCTGTCGGCATCGAACGAGCAGCACCCAGGAGGGGATGTGACCCGGGCCATAACGTGAGTAACATTCGGCGCCATGACAGCTTCGGGCCTGCCCCGCCGGGTGCACCTCGGGTACGCGCTGGGTTCCCTGGTCACCGGCGCGTTCGGCACCGTGCCCGGGCTGCTCCTGTTGCCGTACCTCACCGACACGCTCGGCGTCGCCGCCGGGCTGGCCGCCCTGCTGGTGCTGCTGCCGAAGGCGTGGGACGTGCTCGTCAACCCGGTCGCCGGGCGGATCTCCGACCGGACCCGCTCCCGCTGGGGCGCGCGCCGTCCGTACCTGCTCGGTGGCGGGCTGGCACTCGCCGTGCTGTTCGCCTCGATCTTCGCCGCGCCGTTCGCGAACGGTCCGGGCGCCGCCGCGTACGTGGCGCTGGCGTTCCTGGCGACGGCCACCGCGTTCGCGTTCTTCCAGGTGCCCTACGTGGCCATGCCGGCCGAGCTGACCGCCGACCCGGCGGAGCGTACCCGGTTGATGACCTGGCGGATCGCGGTGCTGGCGCTGGCCATCCTGGTCTCCGGCGCGGTGGCCCCGGCGGTGGTGAGCGCGGGCGGCGACGGCGTGCCCGGCCACCGGTGGATGGGTCTGTTCGTGGCCGCGCTGATCGTCGCCGGCACGGTCGGCGTCTTCCTCGGCACCCGGTCGGCGCCGACCGGGACGGTGGGGGAGAGCGAGCCGAGTCTGCGCGCTCAGCTCGCTGTCGCCACCGGCAACCGGCCGTTCCGGGTGCTGCTGATCTGCTTCGTGATCCAGTCCGCCGGGGTGGCCACCGTGCTGGCCGGGGTGAAGTACTTCGCCGACCAGGTGCTGCGTGAGCCGGACAGCGGCCCGACGCTGCTGTTCGCCTGCTTCGTGGCGCCCGCGCTGCTGGTCATGCCGCTCTGGTCCCGGGCCGGCGCCCGGCTGGGCAAGCGGGCGTCGCTCGTCGCCGCGTCGCTGATCTTCGCCGCGGGCGCGCTGGCCCTGGTCGCCGCGCCCGCTCTGCCCGCCGCCGCGGCCTACGCGGTGGTCGCGGTGATCGGCGTCGGGTACGCAGGCCAGCAGGTCTTCGCGCTGGCCATGCTGCCGGACTGCATCGCGTACGACACGGCACGCACCGGGCGGCGGCAGGCGGGCGTGTTCACCGGGCTGTGGACGGCAGGGGAGACGTTCGGGCTGGCGCTGGGGCCGGGCATCTACGGCCTGGTGCTCCAGCTCTCCGGCTACGTCTCCTCGTCCACCGGCACCGCCGCCGTCCAGTCCGACACGGCTCGGCTCGGCGTGCTGCTCGGCTTCACAGTGCTGCCCGCCCTGCTGGTGGCGATCCCGCTGGTGCTGCTGCGCGGCTACACCCTGACCCCGGCCCAGCTGGCCACCGCGTCCGGGGCCACAGTGCCCGAGGCCACCGCGCCCGAGGCCACCGCGTCCGGAACCACCGAGGCCGACGCCCCGGTCACGCGGGCGTGAGCACCGTCCGGCCCGTCCACGAGAGGAACCACCCGATGACCGACACGGCAGACGTGGGTGCGCTGCCCGCACGGGGGATGCCCGCGGCGGACGTACTAGGCGAGATCCGCGCGCTGCGGGCCGCCGACCGGCCGACCCACGGCGGGCGGCTGTTCGCGTACGTCTACGACCCCGGCGTGGCCGGACTGGACGAGCTGGCGCAGGCCGCGTACGCGGAGAGCGCACACGTCAACGGCCTCGACCCGACCGCGTTCCCGTCGTTGCTGGCGATGGAGAACGCGCTCGTCGGCGCCGCCGCGCGTCTGCTCGGCGGCGGTCCCGGCACCGGCGCGCCGGACGTGGTCGGCAGCGTCACCAGCGGCGGCACCGAGTCGCTGCTGCTCGCCGTCAAGGCGGCCCGGGACGCCCGCCCCGACCTGACCGAGCCGCGGATCGTGGCGCCGGCCAGCGCGCACGCCGCGTTCGCCAAGGCGGCGCACTACCTGCGGGTCACGCTGGACACCGTGGCTGTCGACCCGGTGACGCTGCGGCCGGACCCGGCCGTGGTGGCCGCCGCGATCCGCCCGGAGACCGTGCTGGTGGTGGCGTCCGCCCCGTCGTACGCGCACGGGGTGGTCGACCCGGTGACCGAGATCGCTGCCGTCGCGCAGGCCGCGGGTGTGCGCTGCCACGTGGACGCCTGCTTCGGCGGCTGGGCGCTGCCCTGGCTGCGCCGGCTCGGCGCACCGGTGCCGCCGTTCGACTTCGCCGTACCCGGGGTCACCTCGATCTCGGTCGACCTGCACAAGTACGCGTACGCGCCGAAGGGCGTCTCGGTGCTGCTGCACCGCGATCCGGCGCTGCGCGCCCCGCAGTTCTTCGCGTACGCCGACTGGCCCGGGTACACGATGGTCAACCCGGTGATCGCCTCCACCCGGTCCGGCGGGCCGATCGCCGCCGCGTACGCCACACTTCGCCACCTCGGCGAGGACGGCTACCTGCGGCTGGCCGCCGCCACCCGGGACGCGGTAACCGGGCTGGCCGACGCGGTACGGGCCACCGGCGGCCTGCGGCTGATGGCCGAACCGGAGACCACAGTGGTCTGCTTCACCAGCGACGATCCGGGGCTCGACCTGTTCGTGCTGGTCGACGAGCTGACCGCGCGTGGCTGGCACACCCAGCCCCAGCTCACGTACGCCGATCTGCCGGCCAGCGTGCACCTCACGGTGACTGCGGCGGTGGCGCCCCGGGTGGCCGAGTTCGGCCCGGCGCTGGCCGAGGCGGTCGCGGCGGCCCGCGCCGCCGGGCCGGTCGTGCTGCCGCCGGAGTTGCTGGCGCTGGCCGGCAGCCTCGCGCCGGAGGCGCTCACCCCCGAGCTGGTGGCCGGACTGGCAGGCGGCCTCGGCCTGGCCGGCGGCGCCGGTGTGCCGGACCGGATGGCGGTGGTGAACACGCTGCTCGACGCCGCCCCGGCGCGGCTGCGGGAACGGCTGCTCGCGGAGTTCGTCGGGTTGCTCCAGCGTCCGGCCTGGTGACGCCGCGACGCCCGGCCGGCGCGTGGGCGCCGGCCGGGCGGGCGACGGGTCAGCTCGCGGCGGCCGCGGTCACCGTGAACGACGTGGTGTTGTCCGACGGGTCCACGTCCTGCGGGTCCTCGGCCTGCCAGAAGTAGCTCCCGGTCACGGTGAGGCTGCCGGTGCCCAGCTCGCCCGCCGCCGTGCCGACGGGCGAGCTGAGGAAGACGTCGAAGGTGCGCTCCTCACCGGGCATGAACCGGCCGCCCGGCACGGTGAACCCGAGCGGGAAGCTCGGCATGTCCTGCGGCTCGATGTGGTCGACCTGCACCCCCGAGGGCAGGGCGGCGGCGACGTTGAGAGCGAAGGTCGGCGCGTCGTTGCCGTAGCGCACGGTGACCGGCATCCGGCCGAGCAGGGTGCCGTCCGGCTGCGGGGTCAGCGTCACGGCGCCGCCCCGGATGCTGAGGTCGGTGTCGACGGCCTGCACGTACGGTCGCGGCTTGCGCAGGCTGCCGGTGGTGGAGCGGAAGAGGGTGGTGAAGCCGGTGGCGTCCGAGGCCGCGGCGGCGCCGTCCGGGACGACCTCGATCCGCCCGCCGTTCGCGACCATCGGGTACGTGCGCGCCGTGGTCCAGACGTGGAAGCCCAGCCGGAAGGTGCGCCTCTTGCCGGCCTCGATCTGCTCGCCGCCGCAGCCGATCACCAGCCGGTTCTCCACCAGGCGGTCGTAGAAGCAGCCGCCGCCGGGCTCGATGGAGGTGAACGACGCCCCCGCCGGCTCGGTGACGACCAGGCTCACCGACGTCGCGGTCGACCGCCGGTTGGTCACCGTCGCGGTGAGCGTCCCGACGTACCCCCGGTCGGTCGGGTCGAGGACGAGCCGCTGGGCCGTGACGTCGACGCGGCCGGTGGCGGCGCCCGGCGCGGCGGCGGCCGGCGCGGCCAGGGTGATCAGTGCGGCGGTCCCACCGAGCAGTGCGGTGGCGATCCGTGCCGTACGTGTGGTCATGCTGTTCCTCCCGTGATTCCCCGTTGCCGGACGGCGGCATCTCCGTCCGTCCGATGCCGGTGACACGTCCAGACGGGACGGTCGGTTGCGATCTGTCGGTCAGCCGACGGAGGTCAGCTCGACCTCGTTGTCCTTCCAGTTCAGGTCGTTCCAGTACCGCTCCTGCGAGTCGATGTGGATCGCCCGCAGCGTCGGCGGCTCGTCGGCGGTCGCCGGATGGTCGAACGTGAACGTGTACGTCCTGCTCGCGCCCACCGACAGGGTGTCCAGCACGCAGGCGATGCCCCCGTCGAGACGCACGTTCCGGCACCGGTCCAGGGCGGACCCGTTCGGTCTCGTGTAGTCGTACCAACCGGTGAACCCGAGCTGGCGCACGCTCACCGGCCCCCGGTTCACCACTGTCACGGTGACCGTTACCTTCCGGATACCCTTTTTGTCCGGCGGTCCGGCCACGACGTCGCGGGCGGTCATCGTGAGGTCGGTCAGACGGGGGTCGGTGCCGAACTTCTTCGGTCCGTCGACCTGCCGGAACCGTTCACCGTTCCAGGCGTACGTCCGCCACTGCCGTTGCGGCGTCCATTCGGGCGTGCCGCAACAGGGCTGGATGTCGGCGACGTGCGCCCGGACCTCCCCGCCGTCCCGCACCGAGAACTCGGTGATGTCATCCATGCCCTCACGGGTGCCGACCACCCGGCCCATGGTGATGATCCGGCCGTCGCCGTCCCGGTCGAAGGCGAGCACCTGTTTGCCCGACGCCTCGCCGTAGCGGCAGGCGACGAGGACGACCGTCTCGGTCGCGCCGTCGCCGTCGAGGTCGGCGTACTCCGGCCCGGCGAGCAGCGTCGGGACCGATTCGTCCTGCGGGCCGGACCGGAGCCGGACGTCGTCACTGACACAGGTCTGCGGTGCGTCCGGCCAGGACACGAGGTCGAGCTGGGCCGCGAGCAGCTGGGACCGCGTGATCCGCCCGTCCGGAGCGGCCGGGGTCGAGCCGGCCGTGCTCGGCGGCGGCGTCGACGGTGGCGGCGACGTGCTCTCGGACGGAGTCGGGGTGACTGTCTGCGCGGGCGCCGGGGGCGGTCCGGGCCGCCGGTCCAGGGCGGCGTTCGCGCCCACCGGGATCACCACGGCAAGCACCACGGCCGCCGCGGTGACCACCGCTGTACGTCGGCGGCGGCGCCGGACCGTGCGCCGGACCGCAGCCGTCCCGGCCGGGTGCACCACAGGCGTGTACGCCGTGCGGAACTCGGCGAACTCGCCGCCGATCAGGATGTCGTCGGGCTCAGTCATGGTGGTTCACCTCGCTCGTGGTGGTGAGCTTCGCCGCCAGCGCGGTCCGCCCCCGGTACAGCCAGGACTTGACGGTGCCCTCCGGCACGTCCTCCTGCGCCGCGATCTGCGCGACGCTCAGATCGGCCAGGTAGTGCAGCACCACGGCGCGGCGCTGATGCGGCGGCAGCTCGGCCAGCGCGGCGGTCAGTGCGACCCGGTCCGGCCCCGGCCCCGGCACGTACTCCTCCCGCTGGCGGTGCAGCCACGCCTGGGCCGTCCGCAGCCGCCGCCAGCGGCTGGTGGCCAGGTTCCAGGCCACCCGGCGGACCCAGGCCACCGGATCGTCGTAGCGGGACACCCGGGACCAGCGGGCGAACGCCCGGCAGAACGCCTCCTGCACCATGTCCTGCGCCTGGGACAGGTCACCGCAGTAGGCGGTGAGCTGAAGCGTCAGGGACCGGAAGTGTGCGTGGTAGAGCCCGTCGAAGTCGACCGCCTCGCGCCTCTCGGCGCGCCTCGCTGTCCCCTCGGGTGGCTCGTCGAGCATCGGCTCCCTCGTCACCGTCACCTGGTCCTCCCCGTGTGCGTGCCGCCGACGCGGTCACGCCGGTCACACGCCCTGACGCCCGCACCGGTTGCGGGGGTTGCCGATCCGGGCGCTGTGGTTGACTGTCGGTTCAGGGACAGCGGAATGTCGCAGACAGGGGAGGGCCCGAGGTGCAGGTGCCGGCCGTGCTCGGCGAGCCGATCCGGTTCGTGCTGAACTGGGGCCGCCGCTACTCGCTCTGGGTGTTCAACTTCGGCCTGGCCTGCTGCGCCATCGAGTTCATCGCCACCAGCATGGGCCGGCACGACTTCATGCGGCTCGGCGTGATCCCGTTCGCCCACGGGCCCCGGCAGGCCGACCTGATGGTGGTCAGCGGCACCGTCACCGACAAGATGGCCCCGGCGGTCAAGCGGCTCTACGACCAGATGCCCGAGCCGAAGTACGTGATCTCGTTCGGCGCCTGCTCGAACTGCGGCGGCCCGTACTGGGACTCCTACTCGGTGACCAAGGGCGTCGACCAGCTCATCCCCGTCGACGTGTACGTGCCCGGCTGCCCGCCGCGCCCCGAGGCGCTGCTGCACGGCATCCTGCGCCTCCAGGAGAAGATCGCCGCCGAGCAGTCAGGCATCGGCGGCGTGCCCCGGCCCGACGCGCTCACCTCCCCGGCGGACGCTGTGGCGCGGCCGGTCGAGGCGCTCACCGCACCACCGGTACGTCCGCCGGTCGGCTGAACCGCCAGGTGGCGGCGCGGGGCTAGCCTGCGGCTCATGACCGACCTCGCGGAGAAGCGCTCCGCATTCATCATCGACGTGCTGACCGAGGAGTTCGGCGCGTCCATGGCGATCGACCCGGCGGCGTTCCGTCGCAAGTTCCGCAAGATGGCGGCGTCACCGTTCGCCTTCTACCGGGGCAGCGCCGCGCTGTTCTACGCCGACCAGCGCGGCGACTTCGGCAGCGACCGGTTCCTCGACGAGCGGACCAGCCGGGTGTGGATCCACGGTGACCTGCACGCCGAGAACTTCGGCACCTACATGAACGCCTCCGGGCAGCTCGTGTTCAACGTCAACGACTTCGACGAGGCGTACGTCGGGCCGTTCACCTGGGACCTGAAGCGGTTCGCCGCCAGCGTGGCGCTGCTCGGCTACGCCAAGGCGCTCTCCGACCGGGTGATCGGCGAACTGGTGACCGGCTTCGCCCGGTCGTACCTGGCCGAACTGCGGGCCATCGCCGCGGGCGGGGACGACGCGATCGGCTCGATCACGCTCGACAACGCCGACGGTGTGCTGCGCCGGGTGCTCCAGCAGGCGCGGCTGAACACCCGGGTGGACCTGCTCGCCGCGCAGACCACGATCGACAACTACGAGCGCCGGTTCTCCCTCGGCGACGGCGTCCACGAGATCGACGACGCCACCCGGGAGAAGGTCTGCGCCGCGTTCGCCGACTACCTGCACACGCTGCCGGACTCGACCACCCGGATGCGCCCGGTGGCCGCCGGCATCAAGGACGTGGTGCTGCGCAAGGGCGTCGGCATCGGGTCGGCCGGGCTGCCGTCGTACAACCTGCTGCTGGAGGGGCACACCCAGGCGCTGGAGAACGACGTCGTCATCTACATGAAGCAGGCGCAGGTGCCGGCCGTGGCGCGGTACGTCGACGACGAGCGGGTCCGGTCGTACTTCCGGCACCAGGGTCACCGCACCGCCGAGTCGCAGCGCGCGCTGCAGGCGCACGCCGACCCGTGGCTGGGCTTCACCGAGCTGGACGGCGTCGGGCAGCTCGTCGCCGAGGTGTCCCCGTACGCGGCGGACCTGGACTGGGCCGACGTGAACGAGCCGGAGGCACTGGCGGGGGTGCTCGCCGACCTGGGCCGGGCGGTGGCCCGGATGCACTCGGTCGCCGACGACGAGTCCAGCCACGACCTGGTCGACTACTCCACCGAGGAGGCGATCGTCGCGGTCGTCGACGCCGACCCGGAGGCGTTCGTCGGCTACCTGGTCGACTTCGGGCACCGGTACGGGATCCGGGCGCGCGAGGACCACCAGCTCTTCGTGGACCTGTTCCGCAACGGCCGGCTACCAGGCATCTGAGAGGGCCGGGGCGCCGGATCCGGCGCCCCGCCTCACTGCGTGAAGTCAAGCACCGCCTTGATGTCCTCACCGACCGAGGCGTACGCCTCGCGGTAGTTCGACAGCGGCACCCGGCGGGTGATCAGCGAGGTCAGCCACGACTGTTCGGCCTGGGCGAGCGCCTCGGCGGCCATCTCCCAGTGCCGCCGCCCGGCGTTCACCGAGCCGAACACCACGTTGTTCTCCAGCACCAGCTCCCGGTTGAGCGCCCCCGCGTCGAAGTTGATCGTCCGGCCGCCGCTGGAGACGCCGGTCAGGCAGACGATGCCGGTGGGCGCGGCCTTGCACATGGCGTCGAGCACCACAGTGGGCGCGCCGGTGCACTCGATCACCACGTCCGGCTTCACGTCCAGCTCGGGCACGGTCGCCGTGTGGTACGTCGCCCCGAGCGCGCGGACCAGTTCCGGCTTCGGCCCGGTGGTGTTGCGGTCCAGCACGTGCACCGACAGCCCACGCTGGCTGCCGAGCAGCGCGGCCAGCAGCCCGATCGGCCCGGCGCCGGTGACCAGCACGGTCATCGGTTTCCACTCGGCCCGGCGGCCGATCCGCTCGATGTGGTCCCACGCCTTCGCCACCACGCTCGTCGGCTCCAGCAGCACGCCCACTGATGCGAGCGCCGGGTCCAGGCCGACGGCGAACTTGGGCTGCAACCGCCAGCGCTCCCGGGCGAAACCGGGCAGTGCCTTGATGCCGTGCTCGGTGTACTGGCCGTTGCGGCACATGTCCCACTCGTCCACCGCGCAGTTCGCGCAGGGCACCGGATCGGGGTGGCGGACCACACCGGCGACCAGGTCACCGGTGTGCAACGTGCCGGTCGGATCATCCAGCACACGGCCCAGCGACTCGTGCCCGAGCACCAGCCGCTCCTGGCCCGGCGGCGCCTCGCCGTACTCGCCCGCGACGATCTCGTGGTCGGTGCCGCAGACACCCACCGCCAGCGCCTCGACCAGGATCGCGCCCTCCTCGGGCGGTGGCTCGGGCCAGTCCTCGACGAGCCGCAGCGAATCAGGGACACCGGGGGTCACAGTCACAGCGCGCACGGACCTCATCTTTCCGCGCGCTCGCCCCGCCCGCCCGGCAAAGCGGCGATCCCGGCACGGGCGGCCCGACCCGGTCCGCAGCCGTCGGCCATAGGATCAGCGCATGACTCCGGAAGAGGTCGGCCGGCGGGTGGTCGCGCTGCTCACGCCCGTCGAGGCCACCGCGTCCGTCTCCGGCGGTCAGGGGTACGCCCGCGCCACCGTCGACGTACCCCCTGCGAGCTGGGCGGACGCGGTGCGCGCGGTACGCGACGACGCCGAGCTGGGCCTGGATTTCCTGGACTGGCTGTCGGCGGTGGACGAGCTGGCCGACGGCTTCGACGTGGTGCTGCACCTCTGGTCGGTCCGGCACCGGCACGGCCTGCTGCTGCGTACCCGGGTGCCCCGGGACACGCCTGTCGTCGCCTCGGTGGTCGACCTGTTCCCCGGCGCCGCGTGGCACGAGCGCGAGACGCACGAGATGTTCGGCATCGACTTCGCCGGCCACGGTGAGCTGCGGCCGCTGCTGCTGCCGCCCGAGTTCGAGGGGCACCCGCTGCGCAAGGAGTTCGTCCTCGCCTCCCGGGTCGCCAAGCCGTGGCCCGGCGCGAAGGAGCCGGGCGAGTCGGAGGCGGGCGGAGGCCGCCGGCCGGTCCGGCCGCCGGGCGTGCCCGCGCCGGGTGAGTGGGGCACGACGCCCACGCCGGCGGGTGCGGCCGGCGCCGGTGAGGGCCCCCGAGGGGGTACGCCGGCGCGCCCGGCCCGCGAACGGCCGGCGCGGCCCGCTCCGGGCGAGCGTCCAGCGCGGCCTGCTGCCGCTGAGCGCCCGGCGCGGCCGACTGCCGGGGATGCTCCGGAGCGGGCTGTTTCCGGGGAGCCCGGGGAGGGGTCCACTGCTGCTCCGGCGGCCGACGACGCGGGTCCGCTCGGGCGGCCGCTGCCGGGGGAGCGGCCGACCGGGCCGCCCCGCCAGGAGCCGGAGCCCGACGCGGCGGGGGAGAGCTGATGCCGGACTGGTTGGAGCTGGTCCTGCGCGTGGCAGGCGTGCTCGTCGCGTTCCTCACGCTGCCGCTGATCGTGGGCCAGGCCGAGCACAAGGTGATGGCGCACATGCAGGGCCGGCTGGGCCCGATGTACGCGGGCGGCTTCCACGGCTGGGCGCAACTGGTCGCCGACGGCATCAAGTTCGTGCAGAAGGAGGACGTCACCCCGCGCGACGCGGACCGGCCGGTGTTCCGGCTGGCGCCCGCTGTGGCGCTGGTGCCGTACCTGCTCGTGCTGCTGGTCATCCCGCTCGGTCCGGGCGACCTGGTCGCCCAGCCGCTGGACATCGGCCTGTTCTTCGTGCTCGCCGTGGTGGGCGTCGGGGTGCTGGCGGTGCTCATGTCCGCGTGGGCGTCGGCGAACAAGTACAGCCTGCTCGGCGGGCTGCGCGGCGCGGCCCAGCTGCTCGGGTACGAGCTGCCGCTGGTGCTGGCCGCCGCCTCGGTGGCGATGGCGGCGGGCACGCTGAGCCTGCCCGGCATCGTGGAGGCGTGGCAGCCGTGGTGGCTGCTGTGGCAGGCGCCGGCCATGGTGATCTTCTTCGTGGCCGGGCTGGCGGAGATCCGCCGCCCGCCGTTCGACATGCCGGTGGCCGACTCCGAGCTGGTCTTCGGCTACATGACCGAGTACACCGGCCTGCGGTTCGCGTTCTTCCTGCTCGCCGAGTACGTGGGCATCGTGGTGATCGCGGCGCTGACCACTGTGCTGTTCCTCGGCGGCTGGCAGGGCCCGTTCGCCGACGCGCAGCTCGGCTGGCTGTGGACGCTGCTCAAGGTCTTCGCCGTCGCCTTCGTGATCATCTGGCTGCGGGTGAGCTACCCGAGGCTGCGCGAGGACCAGCTCCAGCGCCTCTGCTGGCTGGTCCTGGTCCCCCTGGCCCTGGCCCAGCTGGTCCTGACCGCCGCAGTCCGCCTGGCCCTCTAGCCCCACAT
>NZ_LEKG01000205.1:0-13002 GCF_001029515.1 Micromonospora sp. RV43
GGTGACCCCCAGCTACATGCTCGCCATCGTGGACGAGATGGAACGCCAGGGCGTCGACCCGCGCGCCACCTCGCTGCGGGTCGGTGTCTTCGGCGCCGAGCCGTGGACCGAGGACATGCGCCGCGAGCTGGAGCAGCGCCTGGACATGCACGCGCTCGACATCTACGGCCTGTCCGAGGTGATGGGCCCGGGTGTGGCGGTCGAGTGCGTGGAGACCAAGGACGGCCTGCACCTGTGGGAGGACCACTTCTATCCGGAGATCATCGACCCGGTCACCGGGGAGGTGCTGCCCGACGGGGAGCGGGGTGAGCTGGTGCTGACCTCGCTGACCAAGGAGGCCATGCCGGTGGTCCGCTACCGCACCCGCGACCTGACCCGGCTGCTGCCCGGCACCGCCCGTCCGATGCGGCGGATCGAGAAGATCACCGGGCGTACCGACGACATGATGATCGTCCGGGGGGTGAACGTCTTCCCGACCCAGATCGAGGAGCTGATCCTGCGTACCCCGGCCCTGTCGCCGCACTTCCAGTGCGTGCTCGACCGGCGGGGCCGGCTCGACACGCTCACCGTGCACGTGGAGCGGCGCGCGGGCGCCGCCGCCGACGAGGCCGAGCGGGCCGGCGCGACGCTGGTCGAGCAGGTCAAGAACACCATCGGGGTGTCAGTGGCGGTACGGGTCATCGAGCCGGACGGGGTGGAACGCTCGATGGGCAAGATGCGCCGCATCGTCGACCAGCGGCGGGAGTCCTGAGATGAGCGGTGACGGCGGCCGCACGGCGGCGCACGACATGTTCGACGCCGACGTGGCGTCCAAAGGGCTCGGCATCGAACTCGTCTCGGCCGGTGACGGCGCGGCGGTCGCTCGGATGCGGGTCACCCCGTCGATGCTCAACGGGCACGCGATCGGGCACGGCGGCTTCGTGTTCCTGCTCGCCGACACCGCGTTCGCGCTGGCGTGCAACAGCCACGGCCCGGCCACGGTGGCGGCCGGCGGCGAGATCAGCTTCCTGCGCCCGGTACGCGAGGGCGACCTGCTGGAGGCGTACGCCACCGAACGGGTCCGGCACGGCCGCAGCGGGATCTACGACGTGAGCGTGCGACGCGGGGACGAGGTGGTGGCCGAGTTCCGGGGCCGCAGCCGCACCATCGCCCGCGACTGATCGCCGGCCCGCCGGCCCGCGCCCGCACACCTGCGTGCCGGGTGACGTCCGGGCCGGAGTGGCCCCGTGCCCGCTCCGACCCGGACGTCATGCGGCCAGCCCGAGCGCCTGCCCGCCGGACCCGGTTCTTCGCCGGTTCCGGCCCACCCGCCCGGGCGGACCGGTCCGCCGCTCCTGCCGTGCCGGGACCACTGGTGACGGATCGGTCCGCTGCCCGGGCCACGCCGTGACCGCGGACGCCGGGCCGTTCCGCCACCGGGACCACTCCGCGGCATCCGCGACGGTCCCCGTCGCGCCGCCCGTCGCCGGTCCGGCGCGCACCGGCTGCCCCGGCCGTGCGGGCACCGCCCGGAACGCGCCGGACCGGCCCGGCTGCCCGGGCACCGGACACAGCGCGTCGGACCCGTCCGGCCGGTCCGGCGGGACGGGCGCCGGTCGGGCCCCTCCACCCGACCGGCGCGACCGTCCCGCCCCGAGCGGGCAGACCTCCCGCTCGCCGGCGCCCCGGGACGGGACGCCGGTTCCCGCTGCCGGCACACGGCCGGCAGCGGTGTCCTTCGCGGCGCGCAGGCGGCGGGCGAAGTCCGCGCGTACCGCACGGGACAGCCGCATCGCGGCCACCCGCGCCACCAGCGCGTCAACAGCCCAGCCGTCCGCCGTGACCTGGCGGAGCAGCCCAGCGGCGGCCAGGGCCCGCAGCACCGGCCCGGCCCGGCCGGCGGGCCAGCCGAGCATCGCCTCCACCGAGGCGGCCACGACCGGGCCACTCCGGGCGGCGCCGGCCAGCAGCACCGCCCGGTGCGTACCGTCGAGCCGGTCCAGCCGGGCGTCCACCAGGCGGCGCGCGGCGGCCGGTACGCCACCCGGCTCGCCGGCCGGGTCCGCGGACGCGTACGCGGTCGCGACCGCCGGACTGCCGCCGACCAGCGCGACCAGCCGCGCGGCGAGCGCGGCCGGCCGCCCGGCCCGGTCGAGCAGGTGCCGCAGCAGGCGCCCGGTGTCCAGCGGGCCCAGCGGCTCCACCGGGATCCGCCGCGCCGGGGTGGGCAGCGGGTCGGCCGAGCCGGAGCCGCACGTGGTGACCACCGCCAGCGGGAGTCCCCGCTCACCCGCGGCCACGTGGAGCTGGTGCAGGAACCGGCGCAGCGCCGGGGCGGCCCGGTCCAGGTCGTCCACCGCCACCACCACCGGCGCGTCGGCGGCCAGGCCGAGCAGCGCCTCGCGGCAGGCGACCACGGCGCGGGCCGCCACCGTGTCGTCGTCCGGCGCGGCGAGGAACGCCGCGAGCACGCCGCTGCCCGGGCCGTCCGCGACCGGGCCGTCCGCGACCGAGCCGTCCGGCCGGGGACGGACCAGGTCGGCCAGCGGCGCCAGCTCCCCGCACGGATACGGCGGGCAGGCCGTCACCCGCCGGCGCACCGGCACACCGTCCACGTGCGACACGGCGCGGGTCACCTCGTGCAGCAGCCGGCTGCGGCCGCTGCCCGGCGGCCCGACCAGCGAGATCCACCGGGGACGGCGCTCGCGCAGTGCCCGGGTCACCTCGTCGGCCGCGCCGGCCAGCTCCCGGCGGCGGCCCACCAGCGGGACGCGGTGCCGGGCCGGTCTGCTCCCGGCCGCCCCGGTCACCCGCCACACATCCAGCGGCAGGGCCTTGCCGGCCAGCGTCAGGGTGGCGAGTGGACGCTGTTCGACCAGCCCCGCCACCGCGGTGCGGGTGACCGGGCAGACCACGACCCCGCCGGGCGGCGCGTGCTCCTGGAGGCGGGCCGCCGTGGTGATCACCGCGCCGCTGGCCGCGCCGTGGCCGCCGTCGTGGACCCCGGCCAGGTCCAGCAGCACCTCGCCGGTCGCCACGCCGACCCGCACGCGCAGCCGGATGCCGGCCGGTCGCCGCCGCTCCAGCGCGGCCTGGATGTCCAGCCCGGCCCGCACCGCCCGGTACGCGTCGAGACCGTCCGAACCGGACGTGCCGAACAGCGCCATCACCGCGTCGCCGACGTACTTCTCCACCACGCCCCGCCAGCGGCGCAGCACCGAGGCGACGGTGCCGAAGTAGGCGCGCTGCAACGCGCGTACGTCCTCCGGGTCGAGCCGCTCGACCAGACGGGTCGAGCCGACGATGTCGACGAAGAGGACGGTGACGGTACGCCGTTCCTCGGGCACCGGCCGGCACGCCGCGATGACGGCTTCCCGACTCCCTGCGGGCGTGGTGATCAACATCGCACCCACCCTTTCCCGATCGTGGTGCCCGACGACCTCAGCAGACTTTCACCACCGGGTTGTCGGGGGATCTGTAGGACGACGTATGTCGGGCACCCGCAACCATTAGTCGTGTAGTCGACGCGAGAGGTACGAGTCCGGCCCCGAGGCCGTAGAACGGTGCGGGGACCTGTGACTAGGCTGCGTTCCATGGCCAGCGACGTGGACACGGCACCGCTCGTCGGCCGTACCGGGACCATGGCGACGCTGCGGTCGGCGCTCTTCGACGACCTACGGCCCGGGCAGACCGGCGCGGTGTTCCTCACCGGAGAGAGCGGGGTGGGCAAGACCCGCCTGCTGACCGAGGTCGGAGAGCAACTGCGGCAGACCGGCGCCCTGGTGCTCACCGGCACCTGCCTCGACATCGGAGACGCCTCGCCGCTGCACCCGGTACGGCAGGCGCTGCGCCGGCTCGACGCCGAGCAGGCGCAGGCGCGCACCACGTCGGCGATCCGCGGGGTGTTGCAGGTCTTCGACGAGGAGACCCCCGGCCCGGACGGCGCCGGCGCGCTGCTGGAACGCGTCGCCCAGGGCCTGCACGTGGTGGCCGGCGGACGGCCGCTGGTGCTCGTCCTCGACGATCTGCAGTGGGTCGACCGCAGCACCCGGCAGCTCCTGCTCTACCTGCTGGCCGGCCTCGGCGACCTCCAGCTCTCCGTGCTGGCCGCGATCCGGGCCGAGTCGCTGCGCGGCGCGCACCCGCTGCGCCGGGTGCTCACCGAGCTGCGCCGGCTGCGCTCGGTGCGGGTGATCGACCTGCTGCCGCTGGACCGGTCCGCCACCGACGAACTGGCCGCAGCCGTGGTCGGCGCGCCGCTGCCGCCCGAGGCCGCCGACCAGCTCTGGCAGCGCAGCGGCGGCAACCCGTTCGTGGTGGAGGAACTGGCCCGCGACCGGCGCGACGGCCGCGACGGCCTCTCCGACACGCTGCGCGAGGTGTTCCTCGACCGGGTCGACGCGCTGCCCCAGCCGGCGCACGCGGTCGTGCACGCGGTGGCGGTCGGCGTCGAGCCGGTCGAGCACTGGCTGCTGGCCCAGGTGGTGCGGCTGCCCGAGGAGGAACTGCTCGACGCCGTCCGCGAGGCGGTCGCACACCGCCTGCTGGTCGGCGCCGACGACGGCTACCGGCTGCGGCACCGGCTGGTCGCCGAGGTCCTGGCCCACGAGCTGCTGCCAGCCGAGCGGGCCGCGCTGCACCGCCGCTACGCCGAGGCGCTCACCGCCGTACCGGCCGAGCTGCACCAGGCCCGGCTGGCCCACCACTGGCGGCACGCGGGCGAGCCGGCCCGGGCGCTGCCCGCCGCGATGGCCGCCGCCCGCGAGGCGGAACGACTGCACGGGTACGCCGAGGCGCACCGCCACTGGTCCGCCGCGCTGACCCTGGCCACCGAGCCGGCCTCCGTCCCGCCCGACGGGGCACGGCCCGAGCCGGTCGAGGTGGACCGGGCCGAGCTGCTCAGCCACGCCGCCGAGGCCGCGCACCACAGCGGGGAGCACGCCCGCGCCCTGACGCTGCTGGAGGAGCTGGCCGACGACCCGTCCGGCCCGCCGGTCTGCGCGCTGCGCATCCGCCGGGCCCGCTACCTGGCCGCAGCCGGCCGGTCGGCACCCGCCGAGCAGGAGTACCGGCGGGTGCTGGACTCGCCCGACTGCACGCCGCAGGAGCGGTGCACGGCCGCCGCCCGGCTGGCCGAGCTGTTGCTGCACCTAGGCCGCTACGCCGAGGCCGGCGACCAGGCCCGGGAGGCCCTCGCGCTCGCCGCCGACGTTCCCGGCACCACCTCCGAGGTGGTGATGGCCAGCGCCGCGCTCGGGTTCAGCGAGGCGTTCCTGGAGGATCCGGCTGCCGGGCTGGCGGTGATGCGCCAGGCGCTGGAGACCGCCGAGCGGTCCGGCCGTCCGGAGGACGTGGCCTGCGCGTACCTGCACCTGGCCGAGCTGCTCACCGGGCCGCTGAACATCCTCGAGGAGGGGGTGGTGGTGGCCCGGCGGGGCGCCGACCGGGTCGCCGAGCTGGGGCTCGGCCGCACCTGGGAGACCCGGCTGCTGGCGGTGGCGACGAACGGGCTGTTCCGGGTGGGGCAGTGGGCCGAGGCGGAGAAGGTCGTCGCGGCCGCGCTGCGGCACCGCCCGTCCGGGGCCGACGCGGTCGAGCTGCTGCTGGCGCGGTGCCGGCTCTCCGTCGGGTACGGCGACGTCGAGGCGTCCGACCGCGACCTGGAGGCGGTGGCGACGGTGCTGGCCGGCGGCGGCGCCCGGCACGTGCTGCCGATGCTCATCCTGCGGGCCGGCCTGGCCATGTGGCAGGGCCGGCACGACCTGGCCCGGCAGGCGGTGCAGCGGGGCCTGACCGAGAGCCGCTCCGACGACGTGATCGTGCTGGCCACACTGGCCTGGCACGGGCTGCGCGCGGAGGCCGAGGCGGCGGCCAGCCGCACGATCGAGGTGGACCCGAACGCGGTGCGCCGGCTGCGCGAGGTGGTCGACCGGGTGACCGGCAAGAGCGCGAAGGCGGGCGCACCGGTGCGGTACGTCGCCGAGGGCTTCCTGGCGCTCTGCGACGCCGAGCTGAGCCGGCTCGACGACGGCCGCGGCGACCCGGCGCTGTGGGAGCGTTCCGCGCTCGAGTGGGACCGGCGCAACCACCCCTACCCGGCCGCGTACTCCCGGTTGCGGCAGGCCGAGGCGCTGCTGGCCCGCCGCAGCCGGGTGGCCACCGCCGGCAAGCTGCTGCACCGGGCGTACGCGATGGCCCAGTCGCTCGGCGCGGTGCCGCTGACCGCGGAGATCCGTACCATCGCCTCGCGGGCCCGGGTGGCACTGGACGCCGCGCCGGACCCCGCTCCGGTGCCCCGGCAGCGGGCGGCGGCGCCCGCCGGGCCGGCGGTGGACGAGCTGGCGACGCTCACCGCGCGGGAGCGTGAGGTGCTCGCCGCCGTCGCCGAGGGACTGACCAACCGGGAGATCGGGCAGCGGCTGTTCATCAGCGAGCGGACCATCGGCGTCCACGTCTCGCACATCTTCGACAAGCTCCAGGTACGCACGCGGGTGCAGGCCAGCGCCATCTTCCTGCGCAACGGCGCGGAGTAGGCGTACGTCGGCAATACGTCGTTCGACGGATCCGCGGTGTGGACGGCGGCTGGCAGGCTGTGCCGCGGAACAGGGGTGGTGGCGTCGTGGGGGCGCCGGCCGTTGTGGAGGAGAGATGACCGAACCGGTCTGGGGTCCTGTGCACCAGGACATCGTCGGGCTGCTCGCCGACCACCCCGCCGACGTGCCGGCGGTCGTGGACCATCTGACCAAGTTGCAGGATCTGCTGGTCCGGCTGCCGCCGCTGGAGGAGAGCTGCCCGCTCGCCGACTTCAACAAGCTCTACCTGGTCATCACCAGCACCGTGCTCGACGGCCTGTACGACGACCGGTTCTGCGACCCGGCGTTCCTGGCTCGGCTCGATGTGGAGTTCGCGGCCCGCTACTTCGAGGCGCTGCGGTTCTGGAGCGACTCCAGCCCGAGTACCCCGAAGGCGTGGTCGTGTCTGTTCAAGCGGATGCGCGGCCCGGACGCCCGGCCGTTGCCGTCGGCCGCCGCCGGCGTCAACGCGCACATCAACTACGACCTGCCGTTCGCGCTGGTGACCACGTTCGACAGCCTGGAGTCCGAGCCGATCGACGGCAGCGACCAGCACCGCGACTACCTGGAGATCAACAAGATCTTCGCCGAGCGGATCCCGGAGCTGCGCCGCGGCTACCTGGACAACTGGCAACTCATGATCGACATGGTCAACGGCGACATCGACGACTGGTACCAGGGCGAACTGGTGGAATACACCCGGAACGTGGCCTGGCGCAACGCGCAGAAGATCTGGCGCTGCCGGCACGACCCGGACGCCCGCGAGTGTGAGCGGATGCGGCTGGACGACAACGCCGCGCTGCTCGGCCGGCTGCTGCTGTCGCCCCTCGGGGCGTTCCTGCAGTAGCCGGGACTGGGGGTTCCCGCGTCCCGCCGTCCGGGCGCGGGACGCGGGAACGCCGCCCGCGGGTGTCGAGGCCGCCGCACCGGGTACGTCGCCGCCGTGCCGCCAGACGAACCGGCCGGCCCCGGGGCGCTCCCGCCGGGCCCGGTCCGCCGCTTCCCGTTCCGTTTCGACCCGGCGTTCCGGCTGCCGCTGGCGCTGCTCGGGGTACGGCCCGCCACGGCCTGGCTCGACTGGGGCCCGGACGCGCTCGTCGTCCGGTTCGGGCCGTGGCTGCTGCGCACCACGCCGGGCAACGTGACCGGGGCCGAGCTGAGCGGGCCGTACCGCTGGTGGCGGGCGATCGGCCCGCACCTGTCGGCGGCCGACGGCGGGGTGACCTTCGGCGCCAGCGTGGCCGGCGGGCTCTGCCTGCGCTTCGCCGCGCCGGTGCCGGCGCTGGCCCCCGGCCCCTGGCTGAGGCACCCGGCGGTCACCGTCACAGTGGCCGACCCGGCGGCCGTGCGCGACGCGCTGGCCCGCGGACCGGATCTTTGACCGGTTCGGCCGGGCCGCACCCGGGACAACCCCTACCGTCTTCATAGGGACGAAGGGGAGCAGATGGGGCAGGCGGGGGAGCCGGAACAGCCCAGGCGTACGCGGGAGCGGCGCCGGGAGGCGCACGCGGCCGCGGCGGCCCGGGCCGGTCGGCACGGCGACCACGCCGAGCGGGCCGGCCGTGCCGTGCCGGAGCTGCCGGAACGGGTGGCGGCCCCGACGCGGCCGGCGGCACCGGCGGGCCGGCTGCACCGGTGGTTGTTCGCGCACCGGGTCGAGCCGGTCGGACCGGAAATCCGCGAGCATCAGACCCGGTCCCACCCGTGGTGGCAGGTGATGTGCCTGACCGGCGTCGACTACTTCTCCACGCTGTCCTACCTGCCCGGCATCGCCGCCGTGGCGGCCGGCGCGCTCAGCCCGCTGGCCACGTTGCTGATCGTGGCGCTGACGCTGCTCGGGATGCTGCCGATGTACCGCCGGGTGGCCCGGGAGAGCCCGCACGGGCAGGGCTCGGTGGCCATGCTGGAGCGGCTGCTGCCGTTCTGGCGCGGCAAGGTCTTCGTACTGGTGCTGCTGGGCTTCGTCGCCACCTCGTGGATCATCACGATCACGCTCTCCGCCGCCGACGCCAGCGTGCACCTGCTGGAGAACCCGGTCCTGCCTGCGTCGTTCCGGCACGGCGGCACGGCGGCGGTGCTGGTCACCGTGGCGCTGCTGCTCGTGCTCGGAGGCGTGTTCCTGCTCGGGTTCAGCGAGGCCGTGCAGGTCGCCATCCCGCTGGTGGCGGCGTTCCTGGCGTTGAACGCGGTGGTGGTGGTCGTCGGCGTGGCCGAGGTCGTCGCCGACCCGGGCCTGCTCGGCGACTGGACCGGACGGCTGGCCGGCACCGGCGGGCCCGGCGACGTCCTGGCCACGAGCGTCCTCGCGTTCCCGCTGCTGGTGCTCGGCCTGTCCGGGTTCGAGACCGGGGTGAGCATGATGCCGCTGGTGCGCGGCGAGGGCGAGGACGCGCAGCGGCGGCTGGACGCCCGGATCCGCAACACCCGCCGGCTGCTCACCGCCGCCGCGCTGATCATGTCGGTCTACCTGATCGCCACCACCTTCGTGACCACCGTGCTGATCCCGCCCGAGGCGTTCGAGCCCGGCGGGCCGGCGAACGGCCGGGCGCTGGCGTTCCTCGCCCACGAGCACCTCGGCGAGGCGTTCGGCACCGTCTACGACATCAGCAGCGTGCTCATCCTCTGGTTCGCCGGCGCGTCGGCGATGGCCGGGCTGATCAACATCGTGCCCCGCTACCTGCCGTCGTACGGCATGGCGCCGGAGTGGGGGCGGGCGGTGCGTCCGGTGGTGCTGGTCTACACCGCGATCAGCATCGCCATCACGATCGCCTTCTCCGCCGACGTGAACGCCCAGGCCGGCGCGTACGCCACGGGCATCCTCGCGATGATGGTCTCCGGCGCGATAGCGGTGACCATCGCGGCGCTGCGCGCCCGCAGCCGTGCCGCCGCGGCCGGGTTCGCGCTGCTCACCGCCGTGCTGCTGTACGCGCTGGTGGAGAACGTGGTGGCCAAGCCCGACGGCATCACCATCTCCGGGTTCTTCATCGCCGGGATCGTCGCGGTGTCGCTGATCTCCCGGGTCACCCGGACCACCGAGCTGCGCGCCGAGCGGATCGAGTTCGACGAGCCGGCCCGCCGCTTCGTCGACGAGTCGGTGGCCCGGGACGGGCGGCTGCACCTGATCGCCAACAAGCGGCAGAGCGGGTCGGTGAAGGAGTACCGGGTCAAGGAACGGGCGCAACGGTCGATGAACCCGGTGCCGGGCGCCGCCGACGTGCTGTTCCTGGAGATCGACGTGAGCGACCCGTCCCAGTTCAGCCAGGTGCTGCGGGTGCACGGGGTGGAGTCCGGCGGCTACCGGATCCTGCGTACCAGCAGCCCGGCCGCGCCGAACGCGATAGCCGCGATCCTGCTGGCGCTGCGCGACGCCACGGGGGTACGCCCGCACTGCCACTTCGAGTGGTCCGAGGGGAACCCGATCGCGCATCTGCTGCGCTACCTCATCCTCGGCCGGGGCGACACCCCGCCGGTGGTACGGGAGATCATCCGCAAGTCCGAGCCGGACCCGACCCGCCGCCCCGGCATCCACGTCGGCGGCTGAGGCGCGCGGGCCGGCTGAGGCGCGCGGCCGGCCGAGCGCGGGGGGAGCGCGGAGCGCTAGCCGAGCGCGCGGACGCGGGCGAGCAGGTCGCGGGCGCAGAAGTCCAGGAAGCCGTCCGGGTCCGGCCCGGCGTTCTGGAGCACGATGTGGTCGAAGCCGGCCTCGACGTACGTGCGCGCCTTCTCCACGTGCGGAGCGGCGTCCGGGCCGACGGAGAACTGCTGCCGGATGTGGTGGTCCTCGACCCAGGCGGTGGCGGCGTCGAAGTTCACCGGGTTGGGCAGCTCGCTCATCACCTTCCAGCCGGTGATCGCCCAGCGGCTGGTCTCCCGGGCCGCACGGACCGCCGACTCCTCGTCGGTGGCCCAGGCCATCGGCACCTCGGCGTAGCGCGGGCCCTGGCCGCCGGCGTTGCGGTACTGGTCGACGATCGACGACTTCGGCTCGGTGGCGAACAGGCCGGTGCCCAGCTCGGCCGCGAGACCGGCCGACTCCCGGCCGCTCGCGGCCACGGCGATCACCGGCGGCTGCTCGGGCAGGTCCCAGATCCGGGCGTCCTCCAGTTGGAGATGCCGGCCGCCGTACGAGCGGTAGCCACCCTGCCAGAGCAGCCGGATGATCTCCAGCGCCTCGCGCAGCCGCTCGTGCCGCCCCCGGACACTGGGGAAGCCCTGCCCGACGACGTGTTCGTTGAGCCGCTCGCCGGCGCCCACCCCGAGCGTGAACCGCCCGTCGGAGATCAGCGCCATGGTGGCGGCGGCCTGCGCGACGATCGCCGGGTGGTAGCGGACCGACGGGCAGGTGACGCCGGTGGCGAGGGCGATGCGGGTGGTGCGGGCGGCGATCGCGCCGAGCGCGCTCCAGGTGAAGCAGGAGTGCCCCTGCACCTCCAGCCAGGGGTGGTAGTGGTCGCTCATCTCGACGAAGTCGAAACCGGCCTCCTCGGCCCGGACCGCCTGCCGGATGAGTTCCTGGGGCCCGAACGCCTCCGAGGCGAGCTTGTAGCCGATCCGCATGCCCGGTTCTCCGTTCCGTCGTCGGCGAACCGCTGCCGTTCCCACCGGTTCCGGCGGCAAACCAGGCGAAACCCAGCCTCCTAGGACGCCGTAAGGGTGGTGACGGTCCGCGCCGCGGGCACGGAACGGCCCGCGCTCGCCGGGCGGGCGCGGGCCGGAAGGGGAGTACGGGGGTGGCCGCCTACTTCGACGGCTCGGGGAGCTTGCAGTCCACCTTCGGGTTGGCGCCGATGTAGTTCAGCGGGCCGGCCACGATCGTGACCAGGATCGTGCCCGCCTCCGCACAGTTGGTTTCGTCGTTGCCGTAGTAGCCGCGCTGACCGGCGGCGATGGCGCCGATGATGAGCCAGATGACGACCAGGACGCCGACTATCGAGGTGCCGCGCATCAGTTGCCTCCACTGGGGTCGTGGTGGATTCGAGGTGGAGGCCTTGTACCCCGTGCGGGTGATCCGCCAAACGGCGCACAGGTACCGGCACGGCCGATTCCGATTACCTCAGTGCGGTGGCATCGGCTCCTCCGGCGGGCGGCCCCGGCTGCGGCGGTAGTCGGCGCAAGCGACCCCGGCCAGCACCAGCATCGCCCCGGCGGAGGCGTAGACCGGCGCGAGGAACAACCCGGCCGGGGCGATCGTGAGCAGTGCCAGTATCCCGCCGGGCCGGGACGCAGACACCCGGCTGAACACCTCGTACTCGAAGGCGCCCCGGCCGATCAGGAACAGCGCCGGCCCGCCGAGGATCACCGCCAGCCAGGCCGGCGGCGTGTGGCCGGTCGGCTCCAGCAGGACCAGGTCGAAGCCCGCCGCGGTGGTCACCACCCCGGCCACCATCAGCAGATGGGTGTACGGCGCGGTGTTGAGGAACCGGCTCGGCTGAGCCGCCCGGGCGATGGCGTCCGGCAGCAGCTCACCGGACTTGTGCACGTAGATGTGCCAGAGCAGCAGCGTGGTGGCGAACGCGGTGGCGAACGCGGCCAGGTTCTCCACCTCGGAGTGGTGCAGGCTGAACACGGTGCCGGCGACCAGCACGGCGTCGCCGAGCGCGATGATGAAGAACTGCTGGTACCGCTCGGACAGGTGCTCGGCGGTCACGTTGCGCTGGGACTCCGGCACCGCGCCCAGACCCGGCACCGGGTACGCCAGACGGAACCCCAGGTAGTCGATGGCGAGGGCGCCGGCCCAGAACCACAACCGGGCGGTGCCGTGCGCGGCCAGCGCGCCGACCAGCCAGGGCACCGCCGACACGGCGAACCAGGCGAAGATGCGCAGGGCCCGGCGGTTGCTCTGCGGGTGCCGCCGTACGGCGGGCATGAGGAACAGGCCGCGTCCGAGATGGATCGCCACGTACGTGCCGGCGAACACCAGCCCTCGGGTGCCGAACGCCTCCGGGATGGCGATGGTCATCAGCAGCGCGCCGAACATCACCGCCACGATCAGCAGCTTGATCTCGGTGCGCTGCGGGTCGTAGATGTCAGTGACCAGCGTGGTGATCGCCCAGGTCCACCAGATCGCCATCAGCATGACCAGGGACTCGGCGGCCCGTTCCCAGGACACGGAGCTGATCAGGTTGCGCGAGATCAACGCGAGCGCGACCACGTAGACCAGGTCGAAGAAGAGTTCGAGCAGCGTGACCCGGCGCGGCGCCTCCGGATCGCGGACCGGCGGTCGCCGGCCGGCGGGCTCCGGCGCTGCGGTGGGCACGAGATGCTCCTGCGGGTGGCGGTACGCGCGGCGGGCCGTCCCGGCCCTTCACCGACCTTAGTCATGCCCGCCCGCACGCGGTCACTTTTCCGGCATACCGGCCCGGGCGGGGGTGACGGGGTGGCGATGTCACCACGTCGGGTGCTGGTGCTGGTGGAACGGCCGCCAGTTCGGGGTTGTGGCGGTAACCGACCG
>NZ_LEKG01000206.1:0-12784 GCF_001029515.1 Micromonospora sp. RV43
CGGGGGAGTCGTGCTGGGGGTCCGGGTCGCGGACGTCGAACCGGATGGTGGCTGAGTCGCCGCCCGGCAACGCCCCACCGGTGAACGTGACCACGGTGCCGTCCTGGGTGGCCTCGGCGCCGCTCACACTGCCCACTGTGGCGCCGTCGTGCAGCGTCACGGTGACCGTCCAGCCCGGACGCGGGGACGGGCCGGGATTGCGCAGCACCACCTCGCCCCGGTAGCCGAAGACCCGGTCGGTGACCGTCTCGTAGGTGGCGGTCAGCGGTGCCGCCGCCACCGTCGAGGGCGTCGCGCTCGGCGTACGGCTGGGGGTGGGTGACGGCGTCGGCGAGGGCGACGCGCTGCGGCGGCTGGCACTGGGCGTGGGCCGCGCGGTCGTGGGCCGGGCCGACGGCGTGGCGCTGGACGGCATCACCAGCGAGGTCGTGGGCGTCGGCGCGGCCGGCGCGGGCGGCTCGTCGGCGGTGGCCCACACCGCGGCCCCGGCCGCGGCGGCGATCAGCGTCACCGTGCCGGCTGCCAGCAGCACCCGGCGCCGCCCGGGACGGCGCTTGTCGTCGCCGAGCAGCCGGACCACAGGCAGTTCGGCGGTCAGTCCGCCCTCGGCGCGGCGCAGGTCGACGTTCTGGAACGCCAGCCAGTCGAGGATCGCGGGCAGCCGTCCGGTGACTGCCTGCTCGTGCTGCTCGGCGCGGGCGTCGGCGTCCCAGTCGCCCTCTTCGAGCACCTCCCGCACGGACAGCCGGGTGCCGTGCGCGGTGGGGGTCAGGTCGCAGGCGAGCCGGGTGGCCCGGCCGGTCTCCCGGCAGCGGACCACCAGCCGGTCCGGCGCGCGCAGCTCGACGGTCTCCACCTCGGTGTCGCCGTCGTAGCCGGGCAGCGCGGCGGTGGCGAGGATCCACCTGTCGGACCCGGGCGCGCTGTCGGCGAACCACTTGGCCAGCAGCGCGCGTTCCGTGAGCGCCCGCCAGGTCCGGCCGGGCGGGTGGAACAGGTCGACCTCGGTGACGATCTCGATCACGCGGAGACTCTAGGGCCTGTGTCAAGGTCGGTGCGGGGCACTGTCGCCGTCGTCGCGCCAGCGAGCCCGCCAGGCGGCCTCGCTCTCCTCGGCGCTGGCCTTCTCCTCGTGTATCAGCCGGCGCAACGCGACCCGGGAATCGGCGAAGATCACCAGCTCGACCGCCACCAGTGCCACGCAGATGGCGGTGAGCAGACCCAGCGCCCCGAGCGCCGGCAGGTGCCCGCCGACCGGCAGCGCCACGGCGAGCAGCACCACGGTGCCGACCCGGGACCAGGACAGCGTCCGCAGCACGCGCCACTGGAACGCCATGTTGGCGGCGAGGTAGAGGAGCACGCCACCGAAGAGCAGCGGCACGGCCGGCCCGTGGCCGCGCTCCATCGGGCCGCCCGCCGGGTCGGTGACGATGCGGACCAGTTCCTCGGCGCCGATCGCGAACAGGATCACCCCGGCGATCATGGGCAGGTAGAGATAGGCGTACGCGTCGCGGGCCAGCGCCACCCGCGCGGGGCCGTGGGCGGCGTGCAGCGCGATCCGGGCGGCCGGGCCGATCATGTCGAAGTGCGCCCACCAGAGCGCCGCGGTGAACAGGATGCCGAAGATCGCCGCCGGGATCGCCGGCCAGGTCACGGGCTGGCCGAGCAGGTTGCCGCCGACGCCGACCGAGATGACCGACTCGCCGAGCGCGATGATCAGGATGAGGTCGTACCGCTCGGTCCAGTGCTCGGCCGAGGTGATCTTCCAGCCGTCGGTGCCGGCCAGCAGGCCACTGCTGTACTGGATGGCCACCACCGCGATCCACAGCCCGTCGCGCAGCCACGGGCCGACCTCCGGGGACACACGCGGCGGCAGCAGCGCCGCCACCAGCAGCAGGCCGGCCGAGATCACCGCCTCCGGCAGGAACAGCCGCAGCTTGCGCCGGGCCGGCGGGTCGTCGCGCGTGGCGTACCAGTACAGGGCGGTGTGCACGAACCGGATCACCACGTAGCTGATCGTGACCAGGATCGGGCCGGCGCTGCCCTTGTCCAGGTCGCCGAAGGTCTGCGGCAGTGCGAGCGCGAACGTGAACAGCGCGATCATGCCGACCACCATGAGTATCGGCACGAAGCCCTCGCCGAGGCGCAGCCGGGCGGCGACCGCGCTGTGCACCACCCAGCACCACCAGAGCACGGCGAGCACCAGCAGCGCGTGCAGCAGTTGCCGCGGGGTCACGTTCGCGGCGGTGGCGCGCGTGATGATGAAGAAGGACACCACGAAGACGAGGTCGAAGAAGATCTCGAACCGGTCGACCCGGGTGGCGGGGGCGACGCCGGTCGCGGGCCCGAGCCCTTTGCGCCACCGGTCGCCACCCACCGGGCGAGTGTGTCAGCCCAGGTCAGGCCGGGTGCCGCTTTCGCCGGCCATTCCACCGGTCCGACGGGGAAGCCGCGCGCTCAGCCCGCCGCCGGGGCGGCCAGGGCGAGCACGTCGCGCAGCACGTCGCGCAACGACCGCCCCGGGTGCTCCAGCCACTCGTGGGCGGCGATCCGCAGGGACGCGAGGAACGTCGCGGCGACGATCCGGGCCCGCAGCGCCGCGTCCGGTCCGGTCAGCCGGCGGGCCAGCTCCGCGGCCATCTCCCGCTCCAGGGCCGCGTACGCGCCGACCTGGTGGGCGGCCAGGCTCGGGTGGCCGTGCAGCCGGCGACGCCGGTTGAGCCAGGGCTCGGCCGGATCGTCGTAGCCGTCCTCGGCCTGGACCAGGGCGGCCCGGGTCAGCGCGGCCCACGGCGACAGCTCCGCCGGTTGGTCCGCGACGAGCCTGAGGAGCCGTCGCAACCGCAGCGTGTCGCCGTGAAAGAGGGCCTCCTCCTTGCCGCCGAAGTAGTTGGAGAACGTCCGCCGGGAGACGTTCGCGGCGTCGGCGATCGCCTCGACGGTGATCCGGTCGGGGCCGTGCTCGACGGCGAGGGACAGCGCCGCCTCGTGCAGCGCCAGGCGGGTGGCCGCCTTCTTCCGCTCCCGCAGCCCGGTGCACTCCTCCATGACGGCCAGCGTAGGTGACCCATTTCTCAATGGGCAAACTTGCCTGCCGGGCAAGGTTTAGTGTTGATTGCTTGAGGCAACGAAGCGGCCACCCGAAATCGACACATCTGGAGGACGCGCGCATGAGCGCACCCACCACGACGGCTGCGGCCGCCCCCATGAGCAAGCGGAAGACGCTGGAGGCGCTCAGCGGTCTGCTGCTGGTGCTCTTCGTGGCCATGCTGAGCAGCACCGTGGTCTCGACCGCCCTACCGAAGATCATCGGCGCGCTCAACGGCTCGCAGACGCAGTACACCTGGGTGGTCACCGCCACCCTGCTCACCGCCACCGCGACCACCCCGATCTGGGGCAAGCTGGCCGACCTGTTCAACAAGAAGCTGCTGATCCAGATCGCCATCGTGGTCTTCCTGGTCGGGTCGGTCGCGGCCGGCTTCGCGCAGAGCGCCGGGCAGCTCATCGCCGCCCGCGCGTTCCAGGGCATCGGCGTCGGCGGCCTCCAGGCGCTCGTGCAGGTCGCCATCGCGGCCATGATCCCGCCGCGTGAGCGCGGCCGCTACAACGGCTACCTGGGCGGCGTCATGGCGCTGGCCACGGTCGGCGGCCCGCTGCTGGGCGGCCTGATCGTGGACACCTCCTGGCTCGGCTGGCGCTGGTGCTTCTTCGTCGGCGTACCGGTCGCGGCCGCCGCGCTGTTCCTGCTGCAGATCACCCTGAACCTGCCCACCGTGCGCCGGGACAATGTCAAGATCGACTACCTGGGCGCGACGCTCATCGCCGCCGGCGTCAGCGTGCTGCTGATCTGGATCTCGTTCGTCGACGACTCCTTCGCCTGGGTCTCCTGGCAGACCGGCGCCATGGTCGGCGGCTCGGTGCTGTTGCTCGCGCTCGCCGTCTGGGTGGAGGCGCGGGCTGCCGAGCCGGTGGTGCCGCTGCACATCGTCCGCGAGCGCACCACCGCCCTGGCGATCCTCGGCAGCCTCGCGGTCGGCATGGCCATGTTCGGCGGCGCGGTCTTCCTCGGCCAGTACTTCCAGATCGGCCGCGGCTACAGCCCGACCGAGGCCGGCCTGCTCACCATCCCGATGATGGCCGGTGTGCTGATCTCCTCGATCGTGGCCGGCCGGATGATCACCGCCACCGGGAAGATCAAGCCGTACATCGTGTTCGGGGCGGTCGTGCTGGTCATCGGGTTCGCCATGCTCGGCACCATCGACCACGAGACCTCGCTGGTCTTCGTCGGCCTCGCGATGTTCGGCGTCGGCGTCGGCGTCGGCATGACCATGCAGAACCTGGTGCTCGCCGTGCAGAACACCGTCGCGCTCAAGGACATCGGCGCGGCCAGCGCCAGCGTCGCGTTCTTCCGCTCGCTCGGCGGCACCATCGGCGTGTCGGTGCTCGGCGCGGTGCTCGCCCGCCGGGTCAGCGACCGGATCACACACGACCTCGCCGCGGCCGGCATCCCCACCTCCGGCGGGGGCGGCGGCAGCACGCTCAACCTCGACGCGCTGCCCGAGCCGGTCCGGCAGATCGTGCGGGCCGCGTACGGGGACGCAACGGGGCACATCTTCCTGATCTCGGCCGCCATCGCGGTGGTCGGTATCGTTGCGGCGCTGCTGCTGCGCCCGGTCACCCTGCGTTCCAGCCTCGACCTGCCGGACACCGGCCGTTCGGTGGCGGTGGGAGCGGACGCCGTCGACGGCGCGCCCGCCTTCGACGAGGTGAGCGTGGACTCGGCCGGCCGGGAGGAACGCGCCCGCCGCTGAGCCCGTACCCCCAGGGCCGTCGCCGACCCCGGCGGCGGCCCTGGTCCATGCGGGGACGAACCGAAGGAGGAGCCGTGGACGTCACGCGGACCGCGCACGCCCGCCTCGCCGCATGGCAGCGGGCCGCGCGCGAGCTGGCGCTCGTCGCTGTGCTCTTCCTGGCCTACAAGGCGGGCCGGCAGGTGGTGGCCGGGCACGCCGAGGTGGCCCTGGCCAACGGCGAGTGGGTCTGGCGGCTGGAGCGGTTGCTGCGCCTGCCCGACGAGACGCTCGTGCAGGGACCGCTGCTGGCGCACGATCTGCTGGTGCGGGTGGCCAACTCCTACTACGCCTACGTGCACTTCCCGGCCACAGTGCTCTGCCTCGTCTGGCTCTGGCTGCGCCGCCCGGCCCACTACGTGCGGCTGCGGCGGGCCCTGGCAGCGCTCACCGCGGTCGCGCTGGTGCTGCACGTCTGCGTCCCGCTCGCGCCGCCACGGCTGACCGCGCTCACCGGGCTGGTCGACACCGGCACCCGGTTCGGGCCGAGCGTCTACGGACCTCCCGACACCGACCAGCTGAGCAACCAGTACGCGGCCATGCCGTCGCTGCACGTGGGCTGGGCGCTGGCGATCGCGGTGGCGCTGATGGCGGTCACCACCGGACGCCGCCGCTGGCTCTGGCTGCTTCATCCGCTGGTGACCGCGCTCGTGGTGGTGGTCACCGGCAACCACTACTGGCTCGACGGCGTCGTCGCGGTGGTGCTTCTCGTGGTGATCCTGGCCGTGCTGCCGACACCCGCACCGGACCTGCCCACGCTGCCGCCCGGACCGCTGCGCCCGCACGTGGTGCCGGCGCCGCGCCGGGCCGGCCGCCGCCGGAACCCGAAGGTCCCGGCGGCGGCCGACGTGCGGCTGCGGCCACCCGGCCGGGGCTGACCGCCCCTCAGCGCAGCGTGCAGACCGTGCCGTTGAGGCGGAACGCACCCACCGGCACGTTCGGTCCGCTGTACGCGCCGACGAAGCCCACAGTCGTGCTCCCGCCGTCGGCGGCGAGCCGCCGGTTGTCGGCGGTCGGCGTCACCCGGACGTTGCGGCCCTGCTGGTCCCAGGTGGCGCTCCACCCGCTGCTCACCTGCTGCCAGGCGGTCGGCCAGGTCCAGGTGAGCGTCCAGCCGTCGACGGCCTTCGCACCCGCGTTGATCACCTCGACGTTCGCCACGTACCCGTTGCCCCAGTCGTTGTCGTCGTCGAACCGCACCGCGCAGGAGCTCTCGGCGGGGCTGCCGGTGGCGAACGTCAGCGGCGGCGACGACCACGAGACCCGCCCGGCGGTGTCCCGGGCCAGCACGTTGACCGTGTAGCGGGCGCCCGGTTCGAGGTTGCCCACTGTGAGCGAGGTGCCGGCGGTCTCGCCGAGCTGCTCGCTCACCGCGCCGTACTGGCGGTGCACCTCGTACTTGGCGATCGGGGATCCGCCGGGCGTGGCCGCCGGCCAGGAGATGGTCGCCGCGCGGTCGGTCACCGTGCTCGCCGTCGGCCGGCCCGGGGCGCCGGGCCGCCCGGCCGAGCTGCCGGCCGGTCGCAGCACGAGCGTGGTCAGCGAGTACGGCGGCAGCGTCCGCGCGGCCGCGCTGCCGGAGCGGGCGGTGCTGATCCCGGTCGCGCCGTTGGTGAACGTGTGCACGGTCGGTGCCTCGTCGACTGGGGTGAACCCGGCGTAGTCGAGCGCCACCGGGTACGCGTTGTCCGGATCCTTGTTGAGCAGCAGGACCGCGACGCTGCCGTCCGGCCGGCGGACCGCGTGCGCGGCGACCAGCGGCTGGTCGGTCCCGGCGCGGACGAGCTGGTCACCGGGCCGGACGAACAGGTTCATCATGGACAACGCGTGGTACGGCGCGAACGGGGTGTTGAACGCCGGCTGGCACACCTCGCCGTCGCTGGTGCAGTTGCCGCTGGAGAGCAGCCCGAAGTCGCCGTAGTCGGTCTGCCCGGCCACCTCGGAGACGGTGCCGATGCCGTTGTGCACGTTCCACCACTGCACCGTGAACACGCCCTGCTCCAGCAGGCCGCTGTAGGCGTCGGCCAGGAACAGCGCGCCCGGCGCGGTGGTGCGGCCGGCGTCCACGTTCAGCTCGGTGAAGCTGATCCCGATCCGGTCCGCGCCGGGGCCGGCGTACCGGGCGATCTGCTGGCGCAGCAGCCAGGCCGCGTCGGGCAGGTGGCTGGTGCGGGCCAGTGAGTCGGCGGCGCTGCCGCCCGGGTACCAGTGCACGTCCACGAAGTCGATCTTCGGGCCGGCGATGGACAGCACGGTCTGGTTCCACGGCCCCGGATCCGATCCGGCGGTGATGCCGTCCGGCCAGTTGCCGGGCATGGTGAGCACCGCGCCGACCTTGATGCTCGGGTCGACCGTCTTCATCGCGTCGGCGTACTCGACCACCAGCCGCGCGTACTGGGAGGCGCTCTTGTCCGGGTGGTCGTCGGCCTCCCAGGCCGAGCCGTAGTGGCCGTTGCCGTAGTTCTCGTTGCCGACGGTCCACCACTTGGCGCCGTAGCCCTTGGTGACGTTGGCGTAGCGGACCCACGCCGCCGCCTCGGCGGGCGTGCCGGTGCCGTAGTTCGCGATGATCATCGGCTCGGCGCCGACGCGGCGGGCGCTGGCCATGAACGTGTCGAAGTCGGTGTTCGGTGCGACGTAGCCGCCGGGCGCGGTGTGCGTCTCCCAGTGGTAGATGTCGGCGTACGAGCCGCCGGGGTAGCGCAGCATCTTCACGCCCGCGGCCTTGAGCAGGTCGGACGTCTCGGCGCTGCCGAGCTGCGAGTCCCAGATGGCGTGGTTGACGCCGAGCGCGGTGGCCGGGACGGTGGCCAGCCCGGCGCGGGTGTTGACGGTGACGGTGACCGGGTCGGTGGGGTCGGCGGCGGCGACCGGCCCGCCGACGGTGCTGAGCGCGGTGGCGAGCAGCAGCAGGCTGGCCGCGAACGCGGTGGTTCTCCTCATGCGGGGGTGTCCTTCGGAGTGGGACGACGAGGCGATGCCCGGTCTGCGTCGTCCTCCCGGAGCCGCGACGGCGACGGGTGCCCACGAACGACGATCGGCTCCGCGCGGCGAGCCATCGATGAGGATCATACGCCCGGCGCGGGGGAGTGCAGGGCTTAATTTATAGACAGGAGTCTTTACTGTTAACAATGTTTAATTTATGTTCGGGGCACCTTCCGTTCCCCCCGAAGGAGTTGCCACCATGCGCCGAAGAATCACCCTCCCGCTGCTCACCGCCGGTGCCGTCACCGGGACGCTGGCGCTCGCCGCGCCCGCGCAGGCCCACGGCTACGTCTCCTCGCCGCCCAGCCGGCAGGCGCTCTGCGCGCAGAACCGGGTGCCCGACTGCGGTCAGATCAAGTACGAGCCGCAGAGCGTCGAGGGCCCCAAGGGCCTGCGCAGCTGCCACGCCGGCATCGCCCAGTTCGCGGTGCTCAACGACGACAGCCGCAACTGGCCGGCCACATCGGTCGGCAGCACCGTCACGTTCACCTGGGTCAACACGGCCCGGCACGCCACCGCCAACTGGGAGTACTGGATCGGCGGCACGCGGGTCGCCGTGGTCGACGGCGGTGGCCGCCAGCCCGGCGCGACCGTGTCGCACACCGTCAACCTCGGCGGCTTCTCCGGCCGGCAGAAGCTGCTCGCCATCTGGAACATCTCCGACACCGCCAACGCGTTCTACTCCTGCGTCGACCTCCAGATCGGCGGCGGAGGCGGCAACCCGACCCCGCCGCCCACCCCGACGGCGGCGCCCACCACGCCCGCGCCCTCGCCCACGCCCACCCGGACCAGCACCCCGGCACCGGGCGGCACGTGGACCGCCGGGCGGGCGTACCAGGTCGGTGACACGGTCACCTACGACGGCCGTAGCTACCGCTGCCGCCAGGCGCACACCGCCATCGCCGGCTGGGAACCGCCGAACGTACCGGCGCTGTGGCAGCAGATCTGAGCCCGCGTACCCGCGTGGCGGAGCCGGCCGGTCCCCGGCTCCGCCGCGCGTCCGCCGCGGCCCTGCTCGGCGTGGCGCTGGCCCTGCCCGGGTGCGGCGGCCCACCGGCCGCCGATCCGTCCCCGCCGGTCCCGTCCGCCACGACCTCGGTCCCGGCCGGCGCGGACGCCACTGTCAGCGGGATCGACGCGCTGTTCCTGGCCATGATGGTGGCGCACACCGAGCAGACGCTGGAGATCGTCCGGCTCGGCCTCGACCGGGCCACCGACCCGCAGATCCGCACGCTGATCGCCGCCGTCCGGGCCACCGAGACCGACGAACTGGCCACCATGCGCGGCTGGCTGCGCGAGGCCGGCCCGTCGGCCGCCGCCGCGGCCGCCCGGCACGACCACTCCGGCCACAGCGAGGCCGCCGCCGGACTGGCCCGGCTGCGCGCCGCCGCGCCCGCCGACGCCGACCGGGTGCTGCTCGACGTGCTCAGCCGGCACCAGCGCACCGCGGCCGACCTGGCCCGCGCCCAGGTCGCCGCCGGGACCAGCGAGCGGGTACGCGACCTCGCCCGCCGCATCGACCGTTCGCGTACGGCCGAGGTCGACCTGATGGCCGGCCTGGGCTGATCGGCGGCGTGCCGAAGCGCCGGAGCTGCCCGGACGGGGCATGACCTTCGTCACGGTCGTCGCCGGCGGTGACCGGCTCGACAAGAGCGGCGAATCGGCGCGCACCAGCCCTTTCCGCGAGCCGCCGGAGCAGATCGGCGCCGGCGGCGCGGCCGGTTCGCGTGCCGCCGCGGTTCTCCCGTCGGCAAAACCGGCCGCGCCTCGTCCCAGGTCATGGCTACGCTGTCGCCCGGACGCCGCCCCGCCGCGCGTTCCGCCCGCGCTCCGCAGACGGCGCGCGGCGCCGCCGCCGACACCCAGTGCCGGACCGGATCCAGGAGACCGTCAGTGACCCAGCAACCCGTCGCGACGTCGACGAAGCTCGACGCCGCCGTACTCAAGGTGGCCGGCGTCGTCGTGCTCGGTGCGATCATGTCGATCCTCGACGTGACAGTCGTCAGCGTGGCGCTGCCGACGTTCCAGAGCGAGTTCGACGCCACGTACGCCCGCGTCGCGTGGACCATGACCGGCTACACGCTCGCGCTCGCCACGGTGATCCCGCTCAGCGGCTGGGCCGCCGACCGGTTCGGCACGAAACGCCTCTACATGGTGGCGTTGGCGTTGTTCACCATCGGCTCGGGGCTGTGCGCCACGGCCGACTCGATCGGCGAGCTGATCGCCTGGCGGGTGATCCAGGGCCTCGGCGGCGGCATGCTCATGCCGCTCGGCATGACGATCATGACCCGGGCCGCCGGCCCGCACCGCATCGGCCGCCTGATGGCCGTGCTCGGCATCCCGATGCTGCTCGGCCCGATCACCGGCCCGATCCTCGGCGGCTGGCTGATCGACGTCGCGAGCTGGCACTGGATCTTCCTGATCAACCTGCCGATCGGCGTGGTCGCCCTGGTCTACGCCCAGCTCGCCCTGCCCAAGGACAACGCCGAGCCGTCCGAGTCGTTCGACTTCCTCGGCATGCTCATGCTCTCGCCGGGTCTGGCGCTGTTCCTCTACGGCATCTCCACGCTGCCCGAGACCGGCACCGTCGCCGACACCAAGGTCTGGCTGCCGATGCTCGCCGGCGGCGCGCTCGTGGTCGCCTTCGTGCTCTACTCGTTCCGGCCCCGGCACCCGCTGCTCGACCTGCGGCTGTTCCGCAACCGCAACCTGACCATCGCCACCGTCACCATGTTCGTGTTCATCATCGCGTTCATGGGCGCGGGCCTGCTGTTCCCCAGCTACTTCCTCCAGGTGCGCGGCGAGACGACGCTGACCGCGGGCCTGCTGATCGCGCCGCAGGGCATCGGCGCGATGCTGACCATGCCGATCGCCGGCATGCTCGCCGACCGCGTGCCGGTCGGCCGGACGGTGCCGTTCGCGCTCGTGCTCATCGCCGCCGGGTTCTTCACCTTCACCCAGCTCGGCACCGACACGTCGTACTGGCTGCTCTGCGGCTCGCTGTTCGTGATGGGCCTCGGCATGGGCGGCACGATGATGCCGATCATGACCTCGGCGCTGAAGACGCTCAGCGCGGCGGAGGTGGCGCGCGGCTCCACGCTCGTCAACATCCTCCAGCAGATCGGCGGCTCGGTCGGCGCCGCGGTCATGTCGGTCATCCTCACCAGCGAGCTGAACGGCTCCCGGCCGATCCCCGGCGTCACCGACCCGGCCACCGGCGCCCCGCTGACCGAGGCCCAGCTCGCCATCGCCTCCCAGCAGCAGCCCGAGCTGATCCAGCAGTTCCCGGTGCCGCCGTCGCTGATCGAGCGCGGGCTCGACTACGCGGCGAACTCCTTCTCCACCACGTTCTGGGTCGCCTTCGGTCTGGTGCTGCTGACCTTCATTCCGGCCGCGTTCCTGCCCCGCCGCCGCGAGCCCTCGCACCTGCTCGACGGCGACCCGGGCGAGGACAAGCGTCAGGTGCCGGTCCCGATCCACTGACCGCCGCCGTGACCCGGGGCCGGACGCAGAAGCGTCCGGCCCCGGGCCGTTTCCGGCGCCGCGATCCGCCACCCCGGCGACGGCCGGCGCCTAGGATCGGAGGCGGAACCGGAGGAAGGCGGGCCAGCGTGAGCGCAGACGACGCGCAGCGGTCGGCGCGACGGCGTAACCGGCTGCTGCTGGCGGGCCTGCTCGCCGTCGTCGGGCTGATCCTGCTGCTGCTCGGCCTCACCGTCGCCACCGGCACGGTCGCGGGCGTCGAGGTGGTACTCGCGCTGTTGCTGCTGGTGACCAGCTACGCGATCCAGCGGGTGGCCCGCCGCGAGACCGTCTACCGCGACGAACGGCGCTGACCGGTCCGGCGTTCCGGCCGGGCTAGGCTGCCACCGTGGATCACGAAGATCGCATCGCGCTGTTCCTCGACTACGAGAACCTCGCCCTGGGCGTACGGGACCATCACGGCGGCCGCCCGTTCGACTTCCGGCCGATCGCCGACGCGCTCGCCGAGCGGGGACGCGTGGTGGTACGCCGGGCGTACGCGGACTGGTCGTACTTCGACGAGGACCGGCGCATGCTCACCCGTTCACACGTCGAGCTGATCGAGATCCCGCAGCGGATGGGCGCCTCGCGCAAGAACGCCGCCGACATCAAGATGGCGGTGGACGCGGTCGAGCTGGCGTTCGAGCGCGGCTACATCTCCACGTTCGTGATCTGCACCGGGGACAGCGACTTCACCCCGCTCGTGCACAAGCTGCGCGAACTCAACAAGCGGGTGATCGGCGTCGGGGTGGAGAAGTCCACCTCCGCGCTGCTGCCGCCGGCCTGCGACGAGTTCCTCTACTACGACCGCCTCGAAGGCGTGGACGTACCGCCACCGGCCGCCCGCCGCTCGCGCCCGGCCCGGCCCTCACCGGCGGAGCCGGCGCCCGAGCCCGTGGTGGTGACCGCGGCCGAGGAGGAGTCGGCGCGGGACGTCGACACGCTCGCCGTGCAGCTCGTGCAGACAGTGGCCGGCATGCAGGGCAGTTCCAGCGGCGACGTGACCGCCTCCGCGCTCAAGCGCGCCCTGCTCCGCAAGGATCCCACGTTCAGCGAGTCCGACTACGGCTTCCGGACCTTCGGGGAACTGCTGCGCCACCTCGCGGCGCACAACGTGGTGGAGCTGGCCGCCGGGCCCGCCAAGGGCGACCCGGAGGTGTCACTTCCCGAGCAGGGCGACCGGGAGGTCGCGTTCGGGCTGCTCCGCTCCGTGGTGGTGGACCTCGCCGCGGACGGCGGAGCGGTGGCGCTGTCCGGGCTGAAGGACCAGCTCCGGCGCGCCCGGCCCGACTTCAGCGAGAAGAAGCTCGGCTACCGCAGCTTCCTCCAGTTCTGCAAGGCCGCCGCGACGGGCGGCGCGGTGGAGTTGCGCTGGAGCCCGGACGACGGCGACTACCTCCTCACTCCCCAGACCCCCTGACCCACTC
>NZ_LEKG01000207.1:0-12668 GCF_001029515.1 Micromonospora sp. RV43
GGTCTCGGCGAGCGCGTCGGTCCCGGTGGCCAGCCGGGTCACCCCGCCGTCCGACCAGCCGCTGCCGACCAGTGGCCCGGCGCCGCAACCCCGGGTGTACGGGCGGCCCGCCCGCCCGGAGCCCGACGAGGCTCCCGAGCAGGACGAGTCCGGGTTCCCCGGCCAGGACGGGCCGCACGGCAACGGCTTTCCCGGCCCGCAGTCGCGGTCCGAGGACGCCGACGGCCCGCACGGGTATGCGGGCGCGCCCTCCTCGCCCGCCGCGCCGCCGGCGTTCCCGGTCGGCGTGCCGTCCTTCGTGGACACGCCCGGCAACACCCGTCCCGCCAACGGCGTGCACCCGGGCGGCGAGCAGCCCGACTCCGCCCGTGACCCGTTCGGCGGCCCGCAGAGCCCGTACGGCGCTCCCGGCGGCCAGGACGCGTTCGGCGGCCCGGGTGGGCGGCCGGACCCGTTCGGCGCCCCGGGCGGCCAGCAGGATGCGTTCGGCGGCCCCGGCCAGCAGGACCCGTTCGGCGGCCCGGGCGGGCAGCAGGCGCCGTTCGGCAGCCCGGCCGGCCGACCCGAGCCGTTCGGCGAGCAGGACCGGTTCGGCCCGTCGGCCGGGGGACGCGCCTCGGTCGCGATGCCCGGCCAGGGCCCGGCTGGTGGCGGCAACGCCTTCCCGCCGCCGCCCCAGCAGGCCCCGCCGGCCTGGTCGCAGGACGGGCCCGGCACCGAGCCGGAGCAGGGCCGCTTCGACGCGTTCAAGCCGGACGCCGCCGAGTCGCAGACCGAGGCGCCGCCGCCGAAGGTGCGCAACGGCCGGGTGCTCGCCGCCGTGCTGATCGCGGCGGTACTCATCCTCGCCGTACCGCTGGGTTTGCTCACGCTGCTCGGCAAGGTCGGCGACGACAAGTCGGCCGGCTTCGACCCGGCGGTCGGCTCCTGCGTGAAGCAGTCCGGCACGAGCGCCGTGGCCGCCGACTGCGGTGAGCCGGGAGCGTTCAGCGTGGTGTCGAAGGTGGACAACAAGGACAAGTGCGCCGATCTGGCGCAGCCGTCGGTCTCGGTCGAGAGCGGCGGGACCACCCGGGTGCTCTGCCTGAAGCCCGCCGGCCAGTAACCGCACGTACGCGGAGCGTCCATCCCTCACCGGGGTGGGCGCTCCGCGTCGTTCCGGTGTGCGTCTGTTCACCCCGGGATCGCCGGGAGCGGGCCCGGCCGGTGCGGCACGATGGGGGCATGAGCGCACGCGTACGGGCACCGGAACTGCGGGGTCGGGCCTGGCTGAACACCGGCGGCAGGGCCGTCACGCTGGCCGACCTGCGCGGCAAGATCGTCCTGCTCGATTTCTGGACGTTCTGCTGCATCAACTGCCTGCACGTGCTCGACGAGCTGCGTCCGCTCGAAGACAAGTACGGCGACGTCCTGGTCGTGATCGGCGTGCACTCGCCGAAGTTCGAGCACGAGAAGGACCCGGCGGCGCTGGCCGCGGCCGTCGAGCGCTACGGCGTGCACCACCCGGTGCTCGACGACGCCGAGATGGACATGTGGCAGCAGTACGCGGCCAAGGCGTGGCCGACGCTCGCCGTGGTCGACCCCGAGGGGTACGTGGTCGCCACCATGGCCGGCGAGGGGCATGCCGAAGGGCTGGCCCGGCTGATCGACGAACTGATCGCCGGCCACGAGGCGAAGGGCACCCTGCACCGGGGCGAGGGCCCGTACGTGCCGCCGGCCGAGCCGGACACCGTCCTGCGGTTCCCCGGCAAGGCGCTGCCGCTCGACGGCGGGAACCTGCTGGTCAGCGACTCGGCCCGGCACTCACTGGTCGAGCTGGCCGCCGACGGCGAGACGGTGGTCCGCCGCATCGGCGCCGGCTCCCGGGGCCGCACCGACGGCCCGGCCTCCGCCGCCACGTTCGCCGAGCCGCAAGGGCTCTGCCTGCTGCCGCCGCACGTGGCCGAGGTGGCCGGCTACGACGTGGTCGTCGCGGACACGGTCAACCACCTGCTGCGCGGCGTACGGCTGTCCTCCGGCGAGGTGGTCACGGTGGCCGGCACCGGACGGCAGTGGCGCTCGACTGTCGACGACCACGCGCACGACGCCCGCGCTGTCGACCTCTCCTCCCCCTGGGACGTGGCCTGGTACGACGACCGGGTGGTCGTGGCGATGGCCGGTATCCACCAGCTCTGGTGGTTCGACCCGATCAAGCGGACCGCCGGCATGTACGCCGGGACCACTGTCGAGGCGCTGCGCGACGGCCCGCTGCCGGACGTGTGGATGGCCCAGCCGTCCGGGTTGTCGGTCTCGGCCGACGGCTCCCGCCTCTGGGTGGCCGACAGCGAGACCAGCGCGATCCGGTGGGTCTCCGACGGCGAGATGCACACCGCAGTCGGTCAGGGCCTGTTCGACTTCGGGCACGTCGACGGCCCGGCCGACCAGGCGTTGCTCCAGCACCCGCTGGGCGTGTGCGCGCTGCCCGACGGCTCGGTGCTGATCGCGGACACGTACAACGGGGCGGTGCGCCGCTTCGACCCGGAGACCGGCCAGGTGGGCACCGTGGCGGACGGGCTGGCCGAGCCGAGCGACCTGGTGCTCACCGGCGAGGGCGACGTGCTCGTGGTCGAGTCGGCCGCGCACCGGCTGACCCGGCTGGCGCCGGGCGCGCTGACCTCGGCCGGGGCGAACACGGTGGACGGCCCCCGGCACCGGCTGGAACGCAAGCCGACCGACGTGGCGGCCGGGGAGCTGACCCTGGACGTGATCTTCACGCCGGCGCCGGGGCAGAAGCTCGACGAGACGTACGGGCCGTCGACCCGGCTCGTGATCTCGGCGTCCCCGCCGGAGCTGCTGGTCGAGGGTGCCGGCACGACCACCGACCTGTCCCGCAAGCTGATGGTCAGCGGCGACGTGGCGCAGGGCGTGCTCCAGGTGACCGCCCAGGCGGCGACCTGCGACGCCGACGTCGAGCACGCGGCCTGCCACCTGACCCGGCAGGACTGGGGCGTGCCGATCCGGGTGGTCACCGGTGGCGCGACCCGCGTGCCGCTGGTCCTGCGGGGCATGGACGAGTCCTGACGGTGCGTGTTAAGAAGGGCCCCTTCCTCTACCGGAGGCGTTAAGAGGGGGCCCTTCCTTTCACGAGAACGGAGTGAGCGTGACCCCCGCGTCGATGAGCGCGGCCCGTACCAGCTCCGCGCACCGCACCGCGCCCGGCGTGTCCCCGTGCAGGCAGATCGACTCGACCGGGGCGGGGATGACAGTCCCGTCCACGGCGACCAGCGTGCGCTCGACGGCCATCCGTACCGCCCGGACGGCCACCTGCTCCGGGTCGGTCACCAGCGCGTCCGGTGAGCTGCGCGGCACCAGCGTGCCGTTCGGGAGGTAGTTGCGGTCGGCGAAGCCCTCGGCCACCACCCGCAGCCCGGCGCCCGCAGCGAGCTGGGCCAGCACGGTGCCGGGCTGGCAGAGCACCGGCAGCTCGTGGTCGTACCCGCTGATCGCCGCCACCAGCGCGGCGGCCTGGCCCTCGTCGCGGGCGGCCGCGTGGTAGAGCGCGCCGTGCGGTTTGAGGTAGCGGACCCGGGTGCGGTACAGGCGGCAGAAGGCGTCGAGCGCCCCGAGCTGGTAGATCGTCTCGTCGCGCAGCTCGGCGAAGTCGTACGCGATGTGCCGCCGGCCGAAGCCGGCGAGGTCCCGGTAGCCGACCTGCGCGCCCACCGCGACGCCGCGTTCGGCGGCGCCCGCGCAGACCCGGTGCATGGTGGCCGCGTCGCCGGCGTGGAAGCCGCAGGCGACGTTCGCGGAGCTGATCAGGTCGAGGAGCGCGTGGTCGTCGCCCAGCCGCCAGCTTCCGAATCCCTCGCCCAGGTCAGCGTTGAGGTCCATGGAACGTCACCGTAGTGCCTGGCCGGGCCTGGGCGAGCGGGGTCACGTCGTCCACCACCCCGATGACGGGGTACCCGCCGGTGGTGGGGTGGTCGGCCAGGAAGACGAGCGGCCGGCCGTCCGGCGGCACCTGCACCGCGCCGAGCACCAGGCCCTCGCTGAGCAGTTCGCCGGCGACCGCGCGGCTCAGTGTCGCGCCGGCCAGCCGCGCGCCGACCCGGTTGCTGTCCGGGCTCACCGTGTACGCGGTGCGGCACAGCACGTCCAGCGCCTCCGGGGTGAACCAGTCCTGCCGGGGGCCGGGGCGCACCGTGAGCCGCAGCTCGTCCGGGACCGGCCGGGTGACGGCGAGGTCGACCGGTGCGGGTGGGCCGGCCGGGGTGCCGATCGGCAGCCGGTCCCCGTCGCGCAGCGGCGGCGGTCCGAGGCCGGAGAGCGTGTCGGTGGCGCGGCTGCCGAGCACCGGTTCGACAGCGATCCCGCCGCTGACCGCGAGCCAGGTCCGCACCCCGGCGCGGGCCGGTCCGACGCGCAGCACCGCACCGGCGGGCAGCGCGAGCGGCCGTCCGACGTCCCCCGGGCGCCGCCGTGCGGATCCGGCCCGCCACTCGACGACCACGTCGGCCGGCGCGCCGGTGAGGGCGACCGCCACGGCCCGGGTGAAGCGCAGCGTGCAGCCGGTCACGGTGATCTCCAGCCCGGCCGCATGCTCGTCGTTGCCGACGAGCCGGTTGGCCAGGCGCAGGGCGGCCGGGTCGAGCGCGCCGGAGCGGGGTACGCCGAGGTGCGCCCAGCCGGCTCGGCCCTGGTCCTGGACCGTGGTGAGCGCCCCGGCCCGCAGCACCTCGATCACGACGCGTCGACCAGGCGGACGCGGGTGCCGGGGGTGAGCCGGGCCGGTGGGTCGGCGTGCACGTCGAACAGCGGCAGATCGGTGCGGCCGACGAGCAGCCAGCCACCGGGTGACGCGGCGGGGTAGATGCCCGCGTACGGGCCGGCGAGCGCGACCGAGCCGGCCGGTACCCGGGTACGCGGCGTGGCGAGCCGGGGCACCGCCAGCTCGGGCGGCAGCCCGGTCAGGTACGCGAACCCGGGTGCGAACCCGCAGAACGCGACCCGGAACTCGGTACGCCGCAGCCGGTCGACGACTGCGGGCACGTCGACGTTCCAGTGGCCGGCGACGAGCGGAATGTCCTCGCCGTCGTACACGACCGGTACCCGGACCTCGGTGGTGGCCGCGCCGGAGGCGGCGGTGCGGGGGTGCCAGGCGGCGATCCGCGCGGCGGCTGCCTGCGGGTCCGGTACGCCGTCGAGCAGCACGGTGACCGCGCCGGGGACGATCTCGGCGGCGGTCAGCTCGCCCGCTTCACGCCGGTGCCACAGTTCGGCCCGCCACGCCTGCGCCTGCTCCGCGTCGTCACAGTCGAGGAGCAGGGCGTACGCCCCGACCGGCCGGATCCGCATCCGGTCATCCTCCCGTCGAGTGAGGTGACGGTCCACACTACTTGCAAGTAACCTACGCCGTCGTAACCTATTGCTGTGACGACCTCCGCACCGTTCCGGCTCCGGCCGGCCGACATCGGGAAGCCGCGTATGCGCGGCTGGCTGCACGCGTACGCGTTCTTCGCCGCTCTCGTCTGCGGCATCGTGCTGTGTTCGATCGCCGCCGGCCGTCCCGGCTGGGCGCCGCTGGTGAGCTGCCTGATCTACAGCTTCACCGTGTGCGGGCTGTTCGGCACCAGCGCGCTCTACCACCGGCGGGTCTGGACCGAACGCGGCTACCAGATCATGCGCCGGATGGACCACTCGATGATCTTCGTGTTCATCGCCGGCACCTACACACCGTTCTGCGCCCTGCTGCTGGACACCCGGCAGGCCACGATCATGCTGAGCCTGGTCTGGGGCGGCGCGATCGCGGGCGTGGCGGTGAAGCTGATCTGGCCGCACGCGCCGCGCTGGGTCTCCGCCCCGCTCTACCTGGCGCTCGGCTGGGTCGCGGTGGCCATGCTGCCGCAGATCCTGCACTCCGGTGGCGTCACCGCGCTGGTGCTGCTGAGCGTGGGCGGCGCGATCTACAGCGTGGGCGCGGTGTTCTACGCGCTACGCCGGCCGAATCCGTGGCCCACAGTCTTCGGGCACCACGAGTTCTTCCACGCCTGCACGCTCGTCGCGGCGATCTGCCACCACATCGCGATCTACTTCGCACTGTTCGCCTGACCGAGCGGACCCCGGACATGCGCGAGGGCCCCGCACCGTTGCGGGGCCCTCGGGTTCTCGGGGGTCAGGCCGGGTAGCCCGAGCCCGGGCGGCGCACCTCGCGGTACTCCTCGCGCACCACGCGGTCGTCGCGCACCGGCACCACCGGCTCGGCGACCACCTGCTCGCGGACCGGGGCGGCCACGACCCGGCGGCGGCTGTTCCAGAAGTAGAGCGTGGTGAGCAGGCCGGCGACGCCGGCGAGCATGAGCACCCAGCCCACCACGTTGAGGTTCAGCCATCCCAGATCGGCGTCGATGGCGAACGCGAAGATCGCGCCGAGCGCGATGAGGAAGATGCTGGCACCGATGCCCATGACGTCGCCTCCTTGGCGTCCTGCTGGCGTTTCCTGCCCGCCGCGGCCATGGATGAGGTAGCGGCACACATCGACATACCCAGGCGCTTCGATCGTCAATCAGGCAAGCTGGGCGGTATGACGGACGGCAGGAACGGGCAGCGGACGCTGGTTCTGCTGCGGCACGCCAAAGCCGAGCAGTCCGCGGACGGCCCGGACGCGGAGCGGTCGCTCACCGCGCGGGGCCACGCCGACGCGGCGGCGGCCGGCGCCTGGCTGGCCCGGCAAGGGCTGCTTCCCGACGTGGTGCTCTGCTCGCCCGCGCGGCGCACCCGGCAGACCTGGCACGACGTGGCGATGGGCATGACCGGCTCGCCACCGGAGGGCGGCCCGGCGGGTTCGCGCCCGGCGGTGCGGTACGAGGCGGCCGCGTACGACGCGCACCCGGACCAGTTGCTGGCCCTCGTCCGGACGGTCGAGCCGACGGCCGGCACGGTGCTGCTCGTGGCGCACAACCCTGGTGTCTCGCTGCTCTCGGCGCTGCTCGACCCGCAGCGGGCCGACCCGGACGGGCTGCGTACCACCGATCTCGTGGTGCACCGGCCGACGACCCGGTGGGCCGAGCTGGCCCCCGGCGGCGCGCCGCTCACCGCCCGCCACACCGCCCGCGCCTGACCGGTACGACTCAGCCCCGGCTGTCGTAGGCGGCCCGGTTGGTGAGCACGTCGTCCATGTGCGTCTCCGCCCAGACCTTCAGGCCCTGGATCGTCTTGAGCAGCGAGAGCCCGAGCGCTGTCAGCTCGTAGGTGACTGTGACCGGCACCGTGGGCTCCACGGTGCGGGTGACCAGGCCGTCGCGTTCCAGGGCGCGCAGCGTCTGGGTGAGCATCTTCTGGCTGACGCCGGCGAGCGTGCGGGACAGCTCCGAGTAGCGCATCGGGCGCGGGACACCTGCGCAGTCGGCACCGAACCGGTGCGAGCCGTCGCTGCGCAGCGCTGCCAGCACCAGCGTGACCCACTTGTCGGCGATCCGGTCCAGTAGTTGCCGGCTGGGGCACTGGGCCAGGAACGCGTCGTACTCCGCCTTGCTCATCTCTGCTCCTGCCGCCCGCTCCTGCCGTCCGGTGAGCTACGCACTTTTAGGTGCCTACTTCCCAGCAGAAAGTTACACCCCGATAGTGGAGGTCGGCGCCGCGACCCGGCGGCGTCGCGTAACGGACGACGAGAGCCAAGAGGTACACGCATGGCCCGCACCACCCTTCCCGGCGGCACCTGGACGCTGGGCGACCTGACCGTCACCCGGTTCGGCTACGGCGCGATGCAACTCGCCGGCCCCTGGGTCATGGGACCACCGGCCGACCATGACGGCGCCCTGGCGGTGCTGCGCGAGGCGGTCGCACTCGGCATCACCCACATCGACACCAGCGCGGCGTACGGGCCGTACGTCACCAACCGGCTGATCCGGGAGGCGCTGCACCCGTACCCGGAGTCGCTGCACGTCGTCACGAAGGTCGGCGCGGACCGGGACGAGCAGGGCGGCTGGCCCACGGCCCGGGATCCGCAGAGCCTGCGCCGGCAGGTCCGGGAGAACCTGGAGACGCTAGGCGTGGACGCGCTCGGCCTGGTCAACCTGCGGCTCGGCGACGCCACGGGGCCGCAGCCCGGGTCGCTCGCCGAGGCGCTGGAGACGCTCGTCGCGCTCCGGCAGGAGGGCCTGATCCGCCACCTCGGCCTGAGCAACGTGACGCCCGAGCAGGTGGCCGAGGCGCAGACGATCGCGCCGATCGTCTGCGTGCAGAACCGGTACAACCTGGCCCACCGCGGCGACGACGACCTGATCGACGAGTTGGCCCGGCAGGGCGTCGCCTACGTGCCGTTCTTCCCGCTCGGCGGGTTCACGCCGTTGCAGTCCTCGGCGTTGTCGGCGGTGGCGGAACGCCTGGGGGCGACGCCGATGGGCGTCGCCCTGGCCTGGCTGCTGCGGCGCTCGCCGAACATCCTGCTGATCCCCGGCACCAAGTCCGTCGCGCACCTGCGCGAGAACGTCGCCGGTGCCGGGCTGGCCCTCTCCGGCGACGACCTCGCCGAACTGGACCGGATCGGCCGCTGAGACGCGGCGTCAGGACGGCGGCGCGGTCGGCGGCGGCGGGTCGGGCGGCGGCGGCATCATCGCTGTCGGATGCGAGAGCCGGTTCTCCTCCACGATGAGCGTGCGGGCCCGCTTGCGGCGGTCCTGCCAGAACCACAGCGTGGTCAGCAGAACGCCCAGCCCGGCCAGGATGAACACCCAGCCGACCGCGCGCAGGTCGATCCACCAGACGTTGGCCCGGATGGCGAAGGTCATGATCGCGCCGAGCGCGATGAGAAAGATGGCGCTACCAATGCCCATGTGCGCTGCACTCCCCCGTGCGATGGCCTTGGGCGTACTCCGGTCGTGGTCCGCGACGGTTACCCGCCACCGGGCCGCCTATCCACCCGGGCGCACGCACGACGACGGCCGGCGGGCTGGTGCCCGCCGGCCGTCGTCATGAGGGGGAGAGTGACGTGTCAGGGGTGAAAGCCCCCGGAAGGGCTCAGAAAGCCTCCTCCGGGAGGTCCATGATCTCCAGGTCGGTGCCCTCGATGATCCGGCGGTCGGCGCCGATGCGGGGCAGCACCTCGCGGGCGAAGAACCGGGCCGCGGCGACCTTGCCGGTGTAGAAGGACTTGTCGGCCGCGGAGACCTCGCCGGCCAGCGCCTTCAGAGCCACGTCCGCCTGCTTCTGGAGCAGCCAGCCGACCACCAGGTCGCCGATCGCCAGCAGGAACCGGCGGCTGCTCAGGCCGACCTTGTAGAGCGCGCGGGTGTCGCCGCCCTGGGCCTCGCCAAGCCAGCCGGTCATCACGCCGAGGATGTTCTGGATCTCGGCGAGCGCCTTGCCGAGCGCCTGACGCTCCTCCTTGAGCTGGCCGTTGCCGGCCTCGGAGGCGATGTGCTCCTGGATCTCGGCGGCGACCGCCATCAGGGCCTTGCCGTTGTCCCGGACGATCTTCCGGAAGATCAGGTCGAGGCTCTGGATCGCGGTGGTGCCCTCGTACAGGGTATCGATCTTGGCGTCCCGGACGTACTGCTCCAGCGGGTAGTCCTGGAGGAAGCCGGAACCGCCGTAGGTCTGGAGCGACTCGTGGCCGAGCAGCTCGTACGCCCGCTCCGAACCGACGCCCTTGACCAGCGGCAGGAGCAGGTCGTTGACCCGCTTCGCCAGCTTGGTGGCCTTCTCGTCACCGGCCGCCTCGGCGATCGCGACCTTGTCCTGCCAGCTCGCGGTGTAGCAGACCAGCGCGCGCAGGCCCTCGGCGTACGACTTCTGCAGCAGCAGCGAGCGGCGCACGTCCGGGTGGTGGGTGATGGTCACCCGCGGGGCAGTCTTGTCGGCCATCTGGGTGAGGTCGGCGCCCTGCACCCGGTTCTTGGCGTACTCCAGGGCGTTGAGGTAGCCGGTGGAGAGCGTGGCGATCGCCTTGGTGCCGACCATCATCCGGGCGTACTCGATGATCATGAACATCTGGCGGATGCCGTCGTGCTTCTCGCCCAGCAGCCAGCCCTTGGCCGGTACGCCGTGCTCGCCGAAGGTCACCTCGCAGGTGTTCGAGACCTTCAGGCCCATTTTGTGCTCGACGTTCGTCGCGTAGACGCCGTTGCGCTCGCCCAGCTCGCCGGTCTCGGCGTCGAAGTGGTACTTCGGCACGACGAACAGCGACAGGCCCTTGGTGCCCGGGCCGCCGACGCCCTCGACGCCGACCGGACGGGCCAGCACGTAGTGGACGATGTTGTCGCTCAGGTCGTGCTCACCGGAGGTGATGAAGCGCTTCACGCCCTCGATGTGCCACGAGCCGTCCGGCTGCTGGATCGCCCGGGTACGGCCGGCGCCCACGTCGGAGCCGGCGTCCGGCTCGGTGAGGACCATGGTCGAGCCCCACTGCTTCTCGATGAACAGCCGGGCCCACTTCTTCTGCTCCTCGGTGCCCTCGACGTGCAGCACGTGCGCGAAGGACGGGCCGGAGGCGTACATCCAGATCGGGGCGTTGGCGCCGAGCACCAGCTCGGCGAGCGACCACCAGAGGGCGCGCGGGGCGTTGGTGCCGCCCAGGGTCTCCGGCAGGTCCAGGCGCCAGAACTCGGAGTCCATGAACGCCTTGTACGACTTCTTGAACGACTCCGGCAGCGGCGCCGTGAACGTCGCCGGGTCGAAGACCGGCGGGTTGCGGTCGCTGTCCGAGTAGCTGGCGGCCAGGTCCTCGCGGGCGAGGCGGTCGACCTCGGAGAGGAAGCTACGGGCGGTGTCGACGTCCAGGTCCGTGTACGGCGCCTGGCCGAACGTCCGGTCCGCCCCGAAGACCTCGAACAGGTTGAACTCGAGGTCCCGCACGTTGCTCTTGTAGTGGGTCATGCTCGCTGGCCCCGCTTCCCGGACAGGTGTTACCGATCAGTAACTCCAGACTGTATTACTCACCGGTAGGCAACGACAAGCCGATCTCGGAAGTGACAGCGATTACACACTTCCCGTTCATCAGTCGGCGGCGCCGACCTCCCAGCTCGGAACCGGGGTGGCGGTGGTGCTGCGCGGCCCGACGTACTCCATCAGGACCAGCGCGATGTCGTCGTCGAGCCGGCCGTGCACCCACTCGACCAGGGCGGTCTCCAGCGAGGCCAGCCCGTCCGCGACGGTGCCGTGGCCGAGCAGCCGCCAGGCCCGGTCGGCGGTGGGGAAGAACTCGCCGTCCCGGCGCGCCTCGCCCAGGCCGTCGGTGAACAGCAGCAGCCGGTCGCCCGGTTCCAGCCGCTCCACCCGGGGCCGGACCACGGGCATGAAGCCGAGCGGGGGCGCGGGCGCGGGCGGCTCCAGCGGGATCACCGCACCCCGGCGCAGCAGCAACGGCGAGGGGTGCCCGCAGTTGACGATGGTGAGCGTGCCGCCGCGCTCCTCGATCAGTGCGGCGGTGACGAAGTCCTCGTCGCCGACGTTGCGGGCCACCGCGCGGTCCAGGTCGGTCACCACCGCGCGCAGGTCGGCCCGCTCGTACGCGACGTGCCGGTAGGAGCCGAGCACGATGCTGGCCAGGCGGACCGCGTCCAGCCCCTTGCCCCGTACGTCACCGATGATCATGCGGACGCCGTACGGGGTGTCCATCACCTCGTACAGGTCGCCGCCGATCTCGGCCGTCGCGGTGGAGGAGATGTACCGGGCGGCCACCGCGAGCGTGCCTACCTGCGGGCCGAGCGGCCGCAGCACCGCCTGCTGGGCGACCGAGGCGAGCCGGGACAGCTCCGCGATCCGGTCCGCCTGGCGCTGGCGTATCGCCGCCGTCGCAGCCGCGATCGCGGTGGCCACCCCGACGGCTGTCACGTTGACCACTGTCACCAGCGGGCTGCCCCGTTCGGCGACGGCGAAGCCGATCCCGATGGCGGTGGCCAGGCCGCCGACCGCGAGCACCACCCGCCAGGACGCCAGTGCCGCCGCGAGGAACGGCGCGACGACCATCAGCGCGAGGTAGTGCGCCGGGCGGCCGTCAGCCAGTTCCACCGCGACCACGATCGCGAGCAGCGCGAGGGCCGCGCCGAGACCGGCGCGGGATCCGGGACTCAGCGGGCCTCGGCCCGGCTGGAAGGGTTGCGTGCGTACATCCGACAGCATGCCTGATGGACGTGAACGGGAGAATGAACCTGGCCCGTCGGTCGTGGAAGTTCTGCCCGACTGGCCGGTCAGCCGAGCACCTCGTACCGGACGTTCACGTGGCCGAGGCTGGTGGCGGCGATGGTCGCGAACGCGGCGCGGGACAGGTCCAGGCACCGGCCGTCGATGAACGGGCCACGGTCGTTGATCCGCACCACCACCGACTTGCCGTTTGCCGGGTTGGTCACCCGGACCTTGGTGTTGAACGGCAGCGTCTTGTGCGCGGCGGTGAGCGCGTCCGGGTTGAACGTCTCGCCGTTCGCCGTCATCTGGCCCTCGGCGTAGAAGGACGCGCCGCAGGAGCCACTGTCCACGACCTTCGGGCTGCTCGTCTTCTTCGCCGTCGGCGACGGGGAGGCGGTCCGGGCCTTGCTGCGGGAGGCCGCCTCGGTGCGGCTCGCCTTCGGACTCGGGGTGGCCTTCGGCGACGGGCTGAGGCTCGCGCTCGGCGAGGCGGACACGCTCGGCGAGGGGGCGGCCGACGTGGGGGCGGGCGTGCTGGGCAGCGTCTCGACCACGGCCGGCTCGGCGGG
>NZ_LEKG01000208.1:0-12613 GCF_001029515.1 Micromonospora sp. RV43
CCCCCGCCCCGGTCGATCATGAAGTTGACGGCACGACACGCCGTGTCCGGCCGCGCTAACTTCATGATCGACCGGGGCGACGTGCTCGGCCGCTGACACGCGGAAGGGGCGGCGGCCCCCCGTGTGGCCACCGCCCCTCGCACGTCCGTCGTGGTCAGCCGTTGAGCATCTCGTACGCCGACGCCGGCGCCTTCTGCACCTGCGCGCCGGTCGGTGCGCTGAGCTTCGGCGCCTTGCCGAAGTCGTAGTACTTGGCGACCAGCTTCATCGCCTTCTTCTTGCCCGCGGCCGGCACGTCCAGGGTCAGCGACGTGAGGTTCCCGTCCGGCCCGACCACAGCCGTGAACGGCACCTTCTTCGCCGCGTCACCGAGCGCGTCCACGTCCACGGTGCTGAAGTTCTCGCGGATGTCGGCGTTCGCGGTCAGGTCGGCGAACCCGCCGTACGTGCCGTTGCCCCGGTCCTCGACCGTCTCCGCGGTCCGGATCACCGCGGCCGTGTTGGCCGGGTCGGCGTTCTGGTAGACCGGCACGTCGGAGGCGTCGTCGAGCTTGGTGCGGTCCAGGAGCATCCAGCGCTTCGGCAGCTTCATGATGTCGTGCAGACCGGGGATGCCGGTGAGCTTGACCCGGACCCAGATGTCCTCCTCGATCACCCGGAAGGTCATCGCCATGGTGAACTCCGGGTCCTTGATCTTCTCCGACATGGACAACTCGAGGCCCTGCGCCGCCGGGTCGACCACCCCGTCGAACTTCTCCGCGCCCTCGATGGTGGAGAACCGGAAGGCCGGGTCCTTCTCGTCCGGCACGGCGGCCAGCAGCGCGGCCTTCGGGTCGGCCGACGGGCTGGGCGCCGCTCCGGTGCCCTCGGAGGCGTCGCCGGTTCCGCACCCCGCGGACAGGACGGTGGTGGCCAGCACGGCCGTCGCGAGAGCCGCGATCCGCCGGAGGCTCGCGGCGGAACCGATTCGCTGCGTCATGGTGTTCGACTCGCTTTCCCAGGTGATTGTTGCCGGGGAAGTATCGCCAGCCGTCACGGCGTTCCCGCTGCCGTTATGCTGCCGTCCGACTGCCGTCGGCCACGGTGGGCGGGGGCAGTCGGTACGGGGGCGGAAACTCGCATGTCAGAGGCGCTGCGCTTCGAACTCCTCGGCCCGCAGCGGGCCTGGTACGCCGGCCGACCACTCGATCTCGGCCCGGCCAAGCAGCGGGCCGTGCTGGCCGTGCTGCTGCTCGCCGCGGGCCGTCCCGTGCCGACCGGGCAGATCGTCGAGGCGGTCTGGCCGGACGAGGCGCCGGTGAACGGCCTCAACGTGGTGCAGAAGCACGTGGCCGGTCTGCGCCGGATGCTGGAACCCGACCGGTCGCCGCGTACGCCGGCCCGGGTGCTCACCCTCACCGATGCGGGCTACCTGCTGCGCGTGCCGCCCGAGGCGGTGGACGTGGCGCGCTTCGAGCGCGGCGTGCGGCGTGCGCGGGCGGCACAGGCGGCCGGGCGTACGGCGGAGGCGCTGACCGAGGTGAGCGCCGCGCTGGAGCTGTGGCAGGGGGAGCCGTTCACCGGGTTCGGCGGCGCGTACTTCGAGACGGCCCGGCACCGCCTCGTGGAGATGCGGGCGGTCGCGCTGGAGACGCGTGCCGAACTGGAGCTGGCCGACGGCCGGCACGGCGAGCTGGTCGGCCGGCTGGTCGAGCTGGTCGCCGAGTTCCCGGTCCGGGAACGGCTGCGTCACCAGCTCATGCTGGCGCTGCACCGCAGCGGACGGCAGGCCGAGGCGCTGGCCGCCTACCGTGACTACGCCGGGCTGCTCCGGGACGAGTACGGCATCGAGCCGGGGGAGCCGCTCCAGGATCTGCACCGGCGCATTCTGCGCGCCGACCCGGATCTCCTCGCGCAGGCGCCGCGTCGGCCGGCCGGACCCGGCGACAGGTGGGCGGTCGGCGGCCCGGAGCCGTCTCCGGCCCCCGCCGAGGCACCGGCCCGGCCGCTGCCCATGAGCCCGGCCGAGAGCCCGCTTCCGCTCACGGCGCCGCCCCAGCCCGCCGCTCCGGCCCAGCCCACAGCTCCGCCCCAGCCCACGGTCTCGGCTCAACTCACCGTTCCGGTGCAGTTCACCGTCTCGGCGCAGCCGGGCAGCCCGTTCCCGCCGCCACCGGCCGGCCCGGGTGAGTCGCCGACGGGCCTGCCGGCCTGGGTCGCGCCACCGGTCGCGCCGCTGTTCGGTGCCGTGCCGCCGTCCCGGCGTCCGGCCGGAGTGCCCGGGTGGTTGAGCGTCGTCGCGACTGTGGGCGGCGCGTTCATCGCCCTGCTCTCGTTCGGCATGCTCACCTGGCTGGTGGTGCTGCTCTACGGGATCTGGCGGCGGGGCTGGGGCAGCATCCTCGCCGCGGTCTGCTACCTGACCGTCGCCGTGACATTCGTGGTGGTCGTCGGCGGCAGCGAGACGGAGGAGGTCAGCGGACCCGAGGGCGCCATGATCCTGATCTGGCTGACCACCTGGATCTCGGGCGTCCCGCACGTGGTGCTGCTCAACGGCCGACTGCTCGCCTGGCTGCGCGGGCTCTGGCGTGGCCGGCCGTACGCCGACCGCAACCGGCTGCGCCGGGAGTACGCCCGCTACCTGCTCTACCAGTACCCGTCGGCGCGGGAGGACCTGCGCATCGGCCGCCCCGACCTGCCCCGGGCGTACGACGACGGCGGACTGGTGGACGTCAACTCGGTGCCGGACCACGTGATCAGCGGGCTGCCGGGACTGACCCGGTCGCAGGCGCAGCATGTGGTGGTCGACCGGCGGATGCGCGGCCCGTACACGTCGATGGAGGAGCTGGCCTCGCGGTGCCTGCTGCCGGCGGCGGCGACGGACTCGTTGCGCGAGCTGCTGATCTTCCTGCCGCCCGCACCGACACCCGTACCGCCGCCCACGTCGCCGCCCGGTCCGCCGGTGACGTCGGTGGCCCCTGGTAGAAATGCCGGATGAGCCAGGATCGGATGGCCGTCCGGGAGCGTGCCGAGGCGGTGCTGCGGCGGCTGGCGGGTGACCACGCCCGGCTGCGCGAGGACCAGTGGCGGGCCATCGAGGCGCTCGTGGTCGACCGGCGGCGGGTGCTCTGCGTGCAGCGCACCGGCTGGGGCAAGTCGGCCGTCTACTTCGTGGCGACCGCGCTGCTGCGTGAGGGGAATCAGCACGGGCCGACCGTGATCGTCTCGCCGCTGCTGGCGCTGATGCGCAACCAGGTCGAGTCCGCCGCCCGCGCCGGCATCCGGGCGCGCACCATCAACTCGGCGAACCTGGACGAGTGGGACGAGATCACCGCCGAGATCCACGCCGGCGCCGTCGACGTACTGCTGATCAGCCCGGAACGCCTGAACAACCCGGACTTCCGCGACGGCGTGCTGCCGAAGCTCGCAGCCACCACCGGGCTGCTCGTGGTGGACGAGGCGCACTGCGTCTCCGACTGGGGGCACGACTTCCGGCCCGACTACCGGCGGCTGCGCACGTTCCTGGCCAACCTGCCCGAGCGCACGCCGGTGCTCGCCACCACCGCCACCGCCAACGCCCGGGTCACCCAGGACGTGGCCGAGCAGCTCGGTGACGCCCTGGTGCTGCGGGGCACCCTGGACCGCGAGTCGCTGCGCCTCGGCGTACTCGATCTGCCGAGCCCGGCCCACCGCCTGGCCTGGCTGGCCGACCACCTGGACCGGCTCCCCGGCTCGGGGATCGTCTACACGCTCACCGTCGCGGCGGCCACCGAGACGGCCGACTTCCTGCGCGGCCGGGGCTGGTCGGTCGCCTCCTACACCGGGCAGGCCGAGGACGCCGACCGGCGGGCCGCCGAGCAGGGCCTGCTGGACAACAAGATCAAGGCGCTGGTCGCCACCAGCGCGCTCGGCATGGGCTTCGACAAGCCCGACCTGGGCTTCGTCGTGCACCTGGGCGCGCCGCCCTCTCCGATCGCCTACTACCAGCAGGTCGGCCGCGCCGGCCGAGCCGTCGAGCACGCCGAGGTGCTGCTGCTGCCCGGCGTGGAGGACGCGGCGATCTGGCGGTACTTCGCCTCGCTCGCCTTCCCGCCCGAGGAGCAGGTGCGCGCCGTGCTCGCCGCGCTGGACACCGAACGGCCGATCTCCACCCAGGCCCTCGAACCGGTGGTCGACCTGCGCCGGGCCCGGCTGGAGCTGATGCTCAAGGTGCTCGACGTGGACGGCGCGGTCCGCCGGGTGCGTGGCGGCTGGCTCGCCACCGGCGAACCCTGGGTCTACGACGAGGCCCGGTTGCGGCGCGTCGCCGACGCGCGCGCCGCCGAGCAGCGGGCCATGCGGGAGTACGCCTCGACGTCCGGCTGCCGGATGCGCTACCTGCGGGAAGGGCTGGACGACACGGGGGCGCAGGACTGCGGGCGGTGCGACAACTGCGCCGGCCCGTTGTTCGACGCCGCTGTCTCCGACCAGGCGCTGACCGCCGCGCAGACGTTCCTCGGGCGGCCCGGCGTGCCGATCCCGCCGAAGAAGCTCTGGCCGACCGGGTTGGAGTCGGTCGGCGTACCCCTGAAGGGCCGCATCCCCCCGGCGGAGCAGGCGCTGCCCGGCCGGGCCGTGGGCCGCCTGTCCGACCTGGGGTGGGGTGGGCGGCTGCGCGGGCTGGTCGGGCCGGAGGCGCCGGACGGCCCGGTGCCCGACGACGTGGTGGCCGCTGTGGTCGAGGTGCTGAAGGCGTGGGCGCACGGCGACGACCCGTGGCCCCGGCGGCCGGCGGGCGTGGTCGCGGTCGGCTCCCGGACGCGACCGCTGCTGGTCGGCTCGCTGGCCGAGCGGATCGCCGCTGTGGGCCGGCTGCCGCTGCTCGGCCAGGTCGTCCCGGCCGGGCCTGGCGGCGGCGGGCCGCGCGGCAACAGCGCCCAGCGGGTACGCGCGCTGCACGACGCCTTCCGCCTGCCGGACGAGCTGGCCGGTGCGCTGGCGGGGCTGGACGGCCCGGTGCTGCTGGTGGACGACCTGGTCGACTCGGGCTGGACGATGGGCACTGTGGCGCGGCTGCTGCGCCGGGCCGGTGCGCCGGACGTGCTGCCGCTGGCGCTCGCGGTGGCCGGCTGACCCGTCCCTCGGCCTGCCTGACGGGAGTCCCGGCGTCGCGTGCCGCCGGTCGGCGCGGCAGTTCCCGGGCTGCGCGGAAAGTTCCCGGGCCGGGCGGAATGCGAGCGTCACCACCGTCGGCGGACCGTCGTCGGGCCCGGACCCGGGCGGCGGTACCGTGGGGTCATGACCGAGCAGCGACCCGTCGTCCAGACGTACACCGTGACCGGGATGACCTGCGGACACTGCGTCAAGGCGGTGACCGAGGAGCTGTCCGCGCTGCCCGGCGTCGACGAGGTCCGGATCGATCTGACCAGCGGCACCGCGACTGTCACCAGCGCGGCGCCGCTGCCCGTCGAGTCCGTGCGTGCCGCTGTGGACGAGGCGGGGTACGAGCTGGTCGGCGGCGGTGCCTGAGTCGTCGTCCGTCACGTCCGGCACCGGCGTCGTCCCCGACGACTCCGAGGCCGGTTCCGGCGTTCCCGCGGCGCAGCCCGGCCACGCCGCGCGGCCCGGTGACGCTGTTCCGTCCGAGGGCGCGGGACGGTCTGCGGACGCGGCTCTGCCCGGGGACGCGGCGCTGGCCGGGGACGGTTCGGCCGGGCCCGTCGCTGTTGACCGGGAGACGTTGCGGCTGGCCCTGGTGGTGGGCGGCCTGGTGCTCGCCGTCCTGCTCGGCTTCGGCCTCGGGCGGATGAACGCGCCGGCCGACCCGGCCCGGCCCGCCGGCGCGACGGCCGGCGGGGTCGCCACGGGCGGCGCCGACGGCGGCGCGCACGCCCACTCACCCGGGACCGGCGCGCACACGCACGACGGCGCAACAGTCACCCAGGGCGGCGGCGACGGCGCGACCGGACTGTCGATCACCTCGGCCGGCTACACGCTGGTGCCGTCGACCGAGCTGGTCGCGGGCCGCGCCGGTGAGCTGCGCTTCCAGATCCGCGACGACCAGCGCCGGGCGGTCACCCGGTTCGCCGTCGTGCACGACAAGCCGATGCACGTGATCATGGTCCGGCGTGACCTGGGCGGTTACCGGCACCTGCACCCGACGATGGCCGCCGACGGCACCTGGTCGGTGCCGATCACGGCACCGGAGGCGGGCCCCTGGCGGATGTACGCGGACTTCACCGCGGTGGCCGACGACGGTCGCCAGGTCGCCGTGGTGCTCGGCGCCGACCTGACCGCGTCCGGCGCGTACCGGCCACGGCCGCTGCCCGCCGCCGCCACGTCGGCCGCCGTCGACGGGTTCACCGTCGCGTACGCCGGCACTCCGGAGGTGGGGAAGTCGGTGCCGCTGCGGTTCCGGGTCACCGGCGCGGACGGCGCGGCGGCGGCGCTGGAGCCGTACCTCGGGGCGTACGGGCACCTGGTGGCGTTGCGCGAGGGCGATCTCGGCTACCTGCACGTCCACCCGGAGCCGGTGCGCGACGGCGACGACGTGACGTTCTGGCTGACCGCGCCCGGGCCGGGTAGCTACCGGATGTTCCTGGACTTCCAGGTCGGCGGCGTGGTGCGGACCGCCGAGTTCACGCTGACCGTGGCCTGAGCCCTCGTCGCCCGCCCGGCGCTCAGCCGGCCCGGCGGACCGGGCGGCGGGCCAGGTAGCGGAGCAGATCGCGGATGTGGTGCTTCTCCTCGGCGGGCACGTTCGGGTCGGCGAGCCGATCCAGGATGACGCGCACGTCGGCCTCCACCGGGCCGTCCTCGGCGCCCCGGCGGCGGGGCAACGGCCCGGCGTCGGGCAGGCCCAGCGCGCGGAACGCCGCAGCCACGGGCAGGTCGAGGGCGGCGCAGAAGCCGCGGACCTTCGCGAGTTCGGGGTAGTCCTGCCAGTCGCCGGCCAGCCAGCGGAACACAGTGGAACGGCCGACGCCGGTGTGGGTCGCGAGGTCGGTCACCGTCCAGCCGCGCTCCTCACGCGCGGCGTCGATGGCCCGGCGTACGAAGCGCGCGAAGGCCATCTGTGGCGAAACGTCGGTGGAACCCATCCCTGGTGGATCTGTCCCCTTCCTCCGGTGGCCCGGCTCGCGCACCGAGCCTAGTACGCCGGACCGGAGAAGTAACTGACTGATCGGTCCGGAGGTCCCGTCGGCGAGACCCGCAACTGCGGAAGTGTGCTTCGGGTAATGCGCTTCGGGTAATAAGCTGAGGGAACCCTGGGAGTCGATGGAGGAACAGCATGGCCGAGCCGGACCGCCCCGTACCGCATCGCCCCGGCGCGGTGAGCCTCTTCTTCGTGGCCAAGGCCGCCGTGTTCGCGCTCGGCTTCTGGATCTGGCTGCTGGTGCTGGCGGTACGCGGAGGCGAGGCGACCGGCGTACACCTGATCGCCGCGACCGGCGCGATCTGCACGACGCTGGCCTCGGTGGTGCTGGGAGCGCGGATGGCGCTGCAGCGCAACGCCGCCGTGCGGCACGCCGAGCTGAAGCGGATGCTCGTGGACATCTCGTGGAACGCCTTCGCCGCCGCCGGGAACGCCGAGCAGCCCGGGAAGGTGGTGCCGTTCCCGAGCGCGTCGCACGACGGCGAGCGGGCACCGCACCGGGGCGCCGGGGAGCGGGTGTCGGTGCTGGACCGGGGCGACCGCAACCGGGGCGACCGGGGGCGCTAGGACCGCCGCGGCTCAGCGCGCCTCGGCCAGCAGCGTCTCCAGCCGGGGCGTGACACCCCACTGGCCGACCAGCTCGCGATACTCGGCGCGCTGCCCGTCTGTCGGCGCGCCTGCCGTCCGCCGTGCCCGGATCAGCAGGTTGCGCGGCGTGTGCTGGGAGTCGACGAACTCCACCACTTCGGCGCGGTACCCGTGCAGCCGCAGCAGCGCGGCCCGCAGCGAGTCGGTGAGCACGTCGGCGAACCGTTCCCGCAGGATGCCCTGCCGGGTCAGCAGCTCGTACGGCGCGGGCGCCTGACCGCTCCGGAGCTGGGCGGCCAGGTCGTGGTGGCAGCAGGGCGCGGCCAGCACCCAGCGGGCGCCCCAGCGCACCGCCCGGGCCAGCGCCTCGTCGGTCGCGGTGTCGCACGCGTGCAGCGCCAGCACCAGGTCGGGCGCCGGGTCGACGGCCGCGTCGGCGATGGTGCCGGCCACGAAGCCCACCCGGTCGGCCCAGCCCAGCCGCTCGGCCAGCTCGGTGTTGCGGCGGCGCTGGTCCTCGCGCACGTCCACCCCGACGAGCGTCACGTCCAGGCCGCGCTGGACCAGGTAGCGGTAGGCGGCGAAGGTCAGGTACGCGTTGCCGCAGCCCAGGTCCACCACCCGCAGCGGACCGGTGAGGTCGTCGGGCAGCGTGGCCGCGAGCGCGCGCAGGAACGCGTCGACCTGGCGGCGCTTGGCCGCCGAGCCGCCGATCTCCCGGAACAGGGGATCACCGGGGTCGAGCAGCCACTCCTTCGCCCGGTCGTGCCCGCCCGGCTCGGCGGCCGGACGGCTGGCCGCCGCGCGGTGCACCTGCGCCTCGCCGGACTTGGTGACCCGGAGTTGGAGCGTGGCGTCGGCGGTCTCGACGTGCCAGTTGCCGAACGGCTCGGCGAGCAGTTCGTCGACAGCCGCGCCGGCCTCCGTACCCGGTGCCACGTTGCGGGTGTGCGGACGTGATCCGTCGGAGACGGCGATCTGCAACCGCGGACCCGCCTTCAGCGTGACCGGGCGCAGCTCCGCGCGTACCACCGAGGGACGCTGCCCACGACGGCGCCCGGCGGCGACCGCGCGGGTCAGCCCCGGCGCGAGCAGCAGCGCCCGCACCTCGGCCAGCGCCGAGTCCAACGCTTCCGGCATCAGTACCTACCTTCCTGCTTCCCGCCCTCGCCCTCGCCCCGGCGATCATGAAGTTGGCGGCCGTGAGCACGGCGTGTCGCGCCGTCAACTTCATGATCGTCGCAGTCGGCGAGTGAGCGAGAGGGCCCGGGGATGGGGACGGCCTCCGGGACCGGGGTCCGGGAGGCCGTATCCGTTGGTGTTCGTCAGTCGGCGTTGGTGGCCTCGGCGGGCGCGCCGGTGCTGCCGCTGCGGCGACGGCGACGGCGACGCGGCTTGCTCGCCGCCTCACCCTCCGCGGCCTGCTGCGGTGCGGCGGCGGTCTCGGCCGCGCCCTCGGTGCCGATCACCGCGGTCGGCTCACCGGCCACCGTCTCGCCGGCCCGGCGGCGACGCCGACGACGCGGCGTACGCGGGGTCTCGTCGTCCCCGGCGTCGGCCTGTGCGGCGGGCGAACCGGCGGACGAACCGCCCTCGCCGCCCCGGCCACGACCGCGGTCGCGGTCGCGGTCGCCGCGCTCGCGGCCCCGGCTGTCGCCGCGCCGTGCGCCCCGGCGCGACCGGCCGACGCCGCCCAGGTCCTCCTCGACCTCGGCGGACAGGCCGGCGCGGGTGCGCTCGGCGGTCGGCAGCGTGCCGCTGACGTCCGTCGGGATGGCCAGGTCCGTGTAGAGGTGCGCGGAGGTGTGGTACGTCTCCGGCGGCTCGGGCATGTCCAGCCCGAGCGTCTTGTCGATGATCCGCCAGCGGGGCATGTCGTCCCAGTCGACGAACGTCACCGCGGAACCCGTGGCCCCGGCCCGGCCGGTACGGCCGATGCGGTGGGTGTAGGTGTCCTGGTCCTCCGGGCAGTCGTAGTTGATCACGTGCGTGACGCCCGTGACGTCGATGCCCCGCGCCGCCACGTCGGTCGCGACCAGCGTGTCGATCTTGCCGGCCCGGAACGCCCGCAGCGCCCGCTCGCGCGCGCCCTGACCGAGGTCACCGTGCACGGCGGCGACGGCGAAGCCGCGGAAGTCGAGATCCTCGGCGACCCGGTCGGCGGCCCGCTTGGTACGGGTGAAGATCATGGTCAGCCCACGGCCCTCGGCCTGGAGGATGCGCGCCACGATCTCGACCTTGTTCAGCGAGTGCGTGCGGTACGCGAGCTGCGTGGTCTGCGGCGACGGACCGGTCTCGGCGGTGTGCCCGGCGTGGATGGTCACCGGGCGGCGCAGGAAGCGCCGGGACAGCGCGACGATCGGGTCCGGCATGGTGGCCGAGAACAGCATGGTCTGCCGGTCCTCCGGCAGCATCGCCAGGATCTTCTCGACGTCGTCCAGGAAGCCCAGATCGAGCATGCGGTCGGCCTCGTCGAGGACGAGCGCGCGGACCCGGTCGAGCCGCAGGTGCTTCTGCTTCTGCAGGTCCAGCAGGCGGCCCGGGGTGCCGACCAGGATCTCGACGCCCTTGCGCAGCGCCTCGATCTGCGGCTCGTAGGCCACGCCGCCGTAGATCGGCAGCACCCGGACGCCCCGGGTACGGCCCGCGGCGTCGAGGTCCTTGGCGACCTGGATGCCCAGCTCACGGGTGGGTACGACGACGAGCGCCTGCGGGACGCCGTCGCTGCCCTCGGACGGGGCGAACACCCGCTCCAGCAGCGGGATGCCGAAGCCGAGCGTCTTGCCGGTGCCGGTCGGCGCCTGCCCGATCAGGTCGACGCCGCGCAGCGCGATCGGCAGCGCGTACTCCTGGATGGCGAAGGCGCGGGTGATGCCGGCGGCGGCCAGCGCCTCGACGGTTTCCTGCCGCGCGCCGAGCGCGGCGAACGTGGGTGCCTCCGGGGGGACCGGAGCGGTGGGGGCCAGTGGCTGGCCGGAAATCTGCTCGCTCATATGGATTTGGGGGTGCCCTCTCGTGGTGCGCCCCTCAGGTCCTCAGGGCGCGATCGGTGTGGCGCGGGCCACGCGGTCAGGGGCGATTTCGCCGAGCCGGACCGGGCCGCACGCGCGTCGGGGACCGGCGTTGATCAGCAAGTGACCGATTCGGTGCCCACGGCAACTGTCTCATCGTACCTGAACGGTCCCTGAGTCGTCCCGATTCCCAGGTGGTGGCCGTGCACGCGGGGCGGTTCGCTGTGACTTGAGTCACAGGCGCAACGTCGGTAGCCTGCGCTCGTGTCCGCCCCCGACCCCGCCGCGACCGACCCTGCCGCCGCCGATCCCGCCGCCACCGACCTGCTCGGGCTCGTCGCCTACGGCGAACTGCTCGCGTTCGACCGCCTCGCCGCCGACGCGCGCCTCGCGCCCGACCTGCGCCGCCGGGCCGCGCTCAGCGAGATGGCCGCCGCCGAGATCGCGCACTACAGGTGGCTCACCGACCGGCTCGCCGCGTGGGGCGTCACGCCGGAGGAGGCGATGGCGCCCTACGTCGAGGCGCTGCGGGCGTACCACGACTCGACCGAGCCGCGGGACTGGGCGGAGGCGGTGACGAAGGCGTACGTGGGCGACGCGATCACCGACGACTTCCTGCGCGGGATCGCCGACGGCCTGGACGGGCCGGACCGGACGCTGCTGCTCGACGTGCTGCACGACTCCCGGTACGCCGAGTTCGCCGCGGCCGAGATCCGGGCCGCGATCGAGGCCGATCCCCGGGCGGCCGGGCGGCTGTCGATGTGGGCGCGGCGGCTGCTCGGTGAGGCGCTCTCCCAGGCGGGCCGGGTGGCCGCCGCCGACCGGGGCGCGCTCGTCGCGTTGATCGGGCGGACCGGCGGGGACGTGCCGGGGCTGCTGCGCCGGCTGACCGAGGCGCACACCGCGCGGATGACGTCTGTCGGGTTGAACAACTGAGCCGCCGTGGCGGGGAGGCCCGCCACGGCGGCCGGTGCCGCGGGAATCAGCGAACGGTGAATCCGACCGCGCGGGGCGACGCCTCGGCGATCTCGACGTAGGCGACCTTGCCGACCGGCACGATCACGCGCCGGCCCTTCTCGTCGGTCAGGGAGAGGGTGCCCTCGCTCTTGGCGAAGGCGTCGGTCACGATCTGCTCGATCTCGGCCGGCGACTGCGCGCTCTCCAGGACCAGCTCCCGCGGCGCGTACTGCACGCCGATCTTGACCTCCACTGTGCCTCCTCAACTGGGGCGAAAAAGCCACCGTGGGAAGGCTATCCGATCCGGCGGCCCGATGTTCAGGCTGACTCACCTTGCAGCGGGAAGCTGGCGATGCCGCGCCAGGACAGGGCCGCCACCAGCGCCTCGGCCTCCGCCTTGGGCACCTGACGGCCGCCGGCGAGCCAGAACTGGGCGGCCGTCTCGGCGGCGCCGACCAGGCCCGAGGCGAGCAGTTCGGCGTGCGAGCGGCTGACCCCGGTGTCCGAGATGATCGTGTCGGTGATGGCCGCGATGCAGCCCTGCTCGACCCGCTCCACCCGCTGCCGCACCGCCGGGTCGTTGCGCAGGTCCGACTCGAAGACCAGCCGGAACGCCTCGCTCTCGTGGTCGACGAAGTCGAAGTACGCGCGCACCGCGGCGCCGACGCGCTCCTTGTTGTCGTTGGTGCCGCTCATCGCGTCCTGCACGTTGGCCACTATCGCGTCACAGTGCGTGTCCAGCAGCGCGAGGTACAGCTCCATCTTCCCGGGGAAGTGTTGGTAGAGCACCGGCTTGGAGACACCGGCCCGCTCGGCGATGTCGTCCATCGCGGCGGCGTGGTAGCCCTGCGCGACGAACACCTCCTGGGCGGCGGCGAGCAGCTGCTTACGGCGCGCCGAGCGGGGCAGGCGGGTGGGCCGACCGGCGGTCTGTGCACCGTTC
>NZ_LEKG01000209.1:0-12438 GCF_001029515.1 Micromonospora sp. RV43
CCCCGGTAGACGAGCGGCAACGCCACGTTGTCCACTGCCGACGTACGGGCCAGCAGATGGAACGCCTGGAACACGAAGCCGATGGTCTCGTTGCGCAGCGTCGCCAGCTCCGGCGCGGTGAGCGTGGTCACGTCCCGCCCGCCGATCACCAGCCGGCCGCCGGTGGGCCGGTCCAGCCCGCCGAGCAGGTGCATGAGCGTCGACTTGCCCGAGCCGGACGGCCCGATCACCGCCACGTACTCGCCCTGGTCGATGGTGAGCGACACCCCGCGCAGCGCGGACACCGAGACACCGTCCAGCTCGTACGTGCGCCAGACGTCGACCGCCTCGACCGCCGGTACGGTCACCGGAGTTCCTGGCCGTCGCGCACCTGGTCGGCGCCGCGCACCACCACCCGGTCACCGGCCCGTACGCCGTCGACGATCTGCACCAGGTCCTGCCCCTGCACGCCCACCGTCACCGGCACCCGGTCGGCCCGGCCGTCCCGCAGCACCCAGACCGCGTCCCGCCCGTCGGTGGAGAACACCGCCGACGCCGGCACCGCCACCGCGTCGGCGGCCTCCCGCACCCGCAGCCGTACCACCGCGTTCATACCCGGCCGTGGGGCCGGAGCGGCCTCGGCCTCACCGAGGCGGCCGGCGCCCAGGTCGAGACGGACCCGGTAGGTGACGCCGCCCCGCGCCGAGCTGGTCGGCAGCACGTCCACCGACCGCACAGTCGCCTCGTACGTCGCGCCGGTCACCGCGTCCAGCTCGACCGAGGCGGGCACCCCGGCCCGGACCAGCAGCACGTCGGTCTCGTCCACCTCGGCGAGCAGGCCGAGCCGGCCGATGTCCACCACGGTGAGCACCGGCGTGCCGGCGGTGACCCGGCCACCGGCCGGGATCGCGTCGTCCACCCCCGGCGGCGGGCCGCCCTGCCCGCCCGTGCCGAGCGCCGACGGGTCGAGACCGGGCACCGCCGCGCCACCCGCCGCACCGAGCAGCCCGGCCAGGTCGGCCGGCGCCGCCGACCGGGTGCCGCCCGGCTGCACCACACCGGCGATCGGCGCGCGCAACGTCAACGCGTCCACTGTCGCCTTCGCCAGGTCGTACGCCTGCTGGGCCTGGAGTCGTTGCGCGGACGACAGCGCGCCGACGGCGCTGTTCAGGCCGGCGACGCCGCGCTGCACCTGGGCCACGGCCCGGTCGGCGGCGCGGGCGGCCGACTCGTACTGCCGCTGCGCCGACTGGACCTGGAGCAGGAGCGCGGCGCGTACCTGCGGGTCGCCGACCTTGCCGGCGGCGGCGCGGGCTGCGGCGAACGCCTCGTCGGCGGCCCGGTCGGTGCCGCGCCGACTGCCGCCCAGGTCGCCGGTGCCGGTGCCCCGCCCGGCCCGCTTCGCCGCACGCAGCGCGTCCCGCGCCTTCGCCAGGCGGTCCCGGGCCGACGGCGAGTCGATCACCGCGAGCACCTGCCCCCGGGTCACCCGCTGCCCCGGCTGCACCCGCAGACGTGCGAGCGTGCCGTCGGCGGGTGCGGTGAGGGTGGCGGCGGCCCGCGCGGTGACTGTGGCCGGGGCGTCGATCACCTCGCTGACCGGCGCGCGGCCCACCTCGGCGACTGTGACCGCCGGGGCGTCGTCGCCGCAGGACGCGGCGGTCGTGCCGGTCAGCGCGACGACGGCGAGCACCGCTGTGACGAGACGGGGGCGGCGGGCCGCGGGCAGCCGCGGCGAGGGAGTGCGGGCCACCCGGCCCATGCTACGACCCGTCGACAGGCGTCGACGTTCAGCCGACGACGGCCCGCACGTAGGCCACGCAGTCGTCGTGCAGCATCGACCACGGGTCGCCGAACACCTCGTCGGCGGCCTGCTCCGGGGTCCGTCCCTGGTGCACCACAGCCCGGTAGAAGTCCAGCATCCGCTGCTCGCCGTACCTGTCGACCAGATGGCGTACGGCCAGGTAGCCGACGCCGTACGCGCCGCCGACCCGGTCGTCGCTCGCGTCGTCGGCGGGCGCCACCGCCTCCAGCCGCCCGGACCAGCCGCCGCGCAGCAGGTCCCGCACCTCGGTCAGGCCGTCGTAGCGGTGTACGGGCTGACCGTCGGCACCGGCGTACTCGGCCAGCCCCTCCACCAGCCACCAGTCCGCGCGGTCGGCGTAGCCCCGGTCGGGCAGCGAGGCGGCGTGGGTCAGCTCGTGCCGGAGCAGGTCGTCGAGGCCGGCCGGGGTGACGATCTGGGCGTTGAGCACCACGTCGTGGCGTCCACCGCCGACGCCCACCGCGTAACCGGCTGTCCACTTCGGCCGCCCGCCTCCGTACCAGCGCTGCCACTCGCCCTTCCCGGCGTAGTAGACGAGGTACCGGTCCGGCGGCCGGCCGCCGATCGCGTACCGGTCCGCGGCCCGGGCGGCGGTCTCGGCCTGGGCGAGCAGGCCGGGCAACTTGCGCCGCTGGGCCGGCGTGGTGGCCACCACGACCCGCTTGCCGACCGTCACGGCCAGGTCGTTCATCTGCCACGGCCGTACACCGGCCGGGTCCGCCTCGGACGGTTCCAGCGCGGTCAGCCGGGGTTCCTCCCCGGCCAGCCGCCAGCGCGCACCCAGCTCCACAGTGCTCGGCTCACAGTCCGGCACCACGAAGCAGTAGCCCACTGTCACCGTCTGCCGCCACTCCCCCGGCCGCCCCTCGACAGCCTCCGGCACCCCGTCCGCAGCCGGCCGCCAGGTGGTGACCCGCAGCGCCCGCAGCGCCGCGTACCGGCGGCTCAGCGCCGGCCGGGCCGCCGGCTCGGCGACCGCGAGGAAGCCGGCCCGGTCCGCGCCGACGAGGGCGGCGGCCTGCCGGTCCAGCAGCGCGAGCATCCGCTCGCCGAGCCGCCGCTGCGCCGCCGTGCCCGGGTCGGCGTTCGCGGCCGACCGCCCGGCCGCATCAGGCGCCGACTCCCGCAGGAGCACGCCGGGCACGGCGCCCGCCACCAGGCCGAGCGCGAGTCCGAGCGCGGTCCAGAGCGGCCACCGCCGCCGTTGCCGCACCGTCCGCGCCGGGTCCGGCTGCACCAGGGGTACGGGGTACGACGCCGGACCAGCGGCGGGGTGCGGCAACGACGCCGCATCCGGTGCCGGTGCCGGTGCGATGGTGTCGACGGCGGCGTCCACGCCGGCGGGAGTGGCGGCGTTTTCGGCGCGGGTGTCGTCAGCGCTGGCGTCGGCAGCGGCGCTGACGCTGGCGGCGCTCGCGTCGGCGGCGCGGTCGGCGGCGGCGGTGGGACGAGGCTCGTCGCCGTCCGTCGTCCGGCCGGGAGGCTGCTCGTCGCCGTCGGTCACCGGCGAAGGGTACGACCAATCGGGCGTTCCGGGAAAGAGTCCCGCCGCTGTTCCGCCCCGCCGAGAGATCTTGGTACGAAAGCGCCCTGATGGGGGCCGTTTCGTACCAAGATCTCTCAGATCGGGGTGCCGGTCAGCGTCAACGCCGTCTTGTCGGCTGCCCAGAGGGCCACCAGGGCGACCGCCGGCACCGTGTGGCCGGCCAGGGTCAGCAGGACGCCGCCGGTCAGGAAGCAGGCGGCCTGGACGGCGAGCTTGGCCGGGTCGGGCAGCGTAACGGCTGCACGCGGCGAGCAGAACAGACCCCACACCACGGCGATCACCAGCGGCGTGCCGAGCCCGGCCAGCAGGCGTACCGGCCAGCCGGTGCCGAGCGTGAAGCCCCAGTACCCGGCCGAGCCCAGCAGGGCCAGTTCCAGCAGGAAGATCGCGCCGAGCAGCAGCGCCTTCATCGGTTCTCCCAGGAGAGGTAGGCACGGTCCAGACCGGCGACGAGTTCGCCGAAGGAACGGTCGGTGTCGCGGGGCAGCCCGAATCCGCCCGCCGCCTCCAGGGCGACGAAGCCGTGCACGGCGGCCCGGAACATCCGGATGGCGTCGGTGGCGGCGTCGCCGTCGAGGCCGTACCCGAGCAGGATGGCGCGGACCGCGCCGACCGCGCGCTGCCCGGCGGCGAGGTGTTCGGGGTCGGCCGGGTCGGGCGCCCGCTGGGCGGCCGGGTAGCGGCCGGGGTGCTGCCGCGCGTACTCCCGGTAGGCGGCGGCGACGGCGCGCAACGCGTCGCCGCCGGAGCGACCCGCGGCGGCGGCCGTGAGCACGTCGGCGATCTCGGCGGTGGCGAGCACCGCGAGCTTCTGGTGCAGCGCGTCCACGCCCCGGACGTGCTTGTAGAGGCTCGGCAGCGCGACGCCGAGCCGGGCGGCGAGCGCGGCCAGGGTCAGCTTCTCGTAGCCGACCTCGTCGGCGAGCGCGGCGGCCTCCCGCACGACAGTCGCCGGGGTCAGACCGGCCCTAGGCACGTGCGGTCACCGCCAGGAACTCGACCAGGTCGGCGGCGGTGGCGTCGGGCTGGTCGGCGTGCGGGTAGTGCCCGGACTCGGCGACCATCCGCGCCTCGGCGACGGCGAACAGCCGGCGCGCGGCCCGCGCCTCGGCGCCCGGGTCGGGGAAGTCCGGGTCCTTCGTACCCATCAGGACCAGCACCGGCCGGCGTACTTCGGGCGCGCGGGCGGTCCAGTGCGGGTCGGCCGGTGCGATCACGCCGCGCACCGCGGCCATCCGGCCGCGCAGCTTGGCGACCAGCTCCTTGCGGTACGCGGCGTCGTCGGCCGGCCGCCCGCAGGGGAAAAGCGTGCGGTGGAACAGCCCGAACAGCCGAGGGCTGCGCAGCACTGCCGCCTGCGCCACACGCATCAGCGGGTTCGGCTTCGGCGCGCCGACGAACGGGCTGACCTGCACGATGCCGCTCACCAGGTCCGGTGCCTCGGCGGCGGCGAATACTACGGCGGCGGCGCTGGACGAGCTGCCGACCAGGGTGGCGGGCTCACCGCCGAGTGCCCGTACCACGGCGAGCAGGTCGCCGCCGACCTGCTCGGGGGCGTACGTGGGCCAGTGCGCGCTGGAGTCGCCGTGCCCGCGTACGTCGACCGAGGCGACCCGGTAACCGGCCGCGACCAGCCGGGGCGTCAGGTGGCGGAAGGCCGCCCGGTTCTCCCCCATGCCGTGCGAGAGGACCACGAGCGGTCCCGACCCGTGCACCTCGTACGCGATCGTGCCGCCGTCCCGCACCACTTGGCTAACCGTCATAGCCGTAAAGCCAATGGTATTAGCCAACCTCCGTCAAGCTTGACCTCAACCCGGGATGAGGTCGCACGATCCCGGGCATGCCGATCACCGCCGACACCCACGTACGCCTCGCCCGCCCGAGCCGCGACCTCGCCGCCGCCGAACGGTTCTGGACGCAGGGGCTGGGCCTGGACGTGCTCTACCGGAACGAGGGCGGTCACGCGGACGAGCACGACCTGGTGATGCTCGGGCTGCCCGGGGCCGGCTGGCACCTGGAGCTGGTCGGCGGCGCGACGCTCGCGGTCGAGCCGCGTCCCACCGGGGAGGACCTGTTAGTGCTCTATCTCGACGGCCCGGCCGACGACGAGCTGGTCCCGAGACTGGAACGGGCCGGCGGGACCAGGGTCTCCGCCGGCCCGTACTGGGACAGGTGGGGTGTCACGTTCGCCGACCCGGACGGCTACCGCCTCGTGCTGTGCACCCGGGCCTGGTCGAACGACTGACTCACTTCTTCGACAGCACCGCGCGGCCGAAGAACGCCAGGTTGGCCGGGCGCTCCGCGAGCCGGCGCATCAGGTAGCCGTACCACTGGTCGCCGTAGGGGACGTACGTCCGCACCGTGTAGCCCTCGCCGACAAGGCGCTGCTGCTCCTCCGGGCGGATGCCGTAGAGCATCTGGAACTCGAACCGGCCCGGGTCGCGGTCGAACCACCGCGCCCGGTCCTCGCCGATCGCGATCAGGCGCGGGTCGTGCGTGGCCAGCATCGGGTAGCCGTCGCCGGACATCAGCACGTTCATGCAGCGCACGTACGACTTGTCCACCTCGCGGGCGGACTGGTACGCCACCGACTCCGGCTCCTTGTACGCGCCCTTGCACAGCCGCACCCGCGACCCGGCCGAGGCCAGCTCCCGGCAGTCCGACTCGGTCCGCCGCAGGTACGCCTGGAGCACCGCGCCCGTCCCCGGGTGGTCCTTGCGGAGCTTCGCCAGGATGTCCAGCGTCGAGTCGGTGGTGGTGTGGTCCTCCATGTCGAGCGTGACAGTGGTGCCCGCCGCATCGGCCGCCGCGCAGATCGCCCGCGCGTTGTCGTACGCGAGCTGCTCGTCGAACATCTGGCCCAGCGCGGACAGCTTCACGCTGACCTCGGCGGCCGGGGTGAGCCCGGCGGCGGCGAGGCGGCTCAGCAGCGTGAGGTATTCGTCCCGGGTGGCGTTCGCCTGTTCCGGGGTGGTGGTGTCCTCGCCCAGGTAGTCGAGGGTGACCGCTTGGCCGTCGGCGACGAGCTCGCGGGTGGCGCGCAGCGCGTCGTCGGTGGCGGCGCCGGCGACGAACCGGCGGACGACGTCCCGGGTGAACGGGGCCGTCGCGACGAGCCGCTCCACCTGGGTAGACCGGGAGGCGGCGAGGATGACGGAACGGAGCATGAGCCGAGCGTAACGCTCACCACCGTGCCCTCGCCGGGTGCGTCCGAGGCCCGCCCCTCCCGTCCTCCGACCGGCCCGGGCGCCCCCGGCTGGCGGGGATCGGCTACAACGTTCACGTGGATCGACGACACCCCCGGCGCCGGCTCCGCTCGGCCTCCGTGCAGCTCGGCGCGCTGACCGCGCTGGCCCTCGCGCTCTCCGGCTGCAACAACGGTTACGACGACGACGACGATGACGACTGCGCGCTCGGACCGGCCGGCGGAGGCGGCGACACCGTCGCGGTCGCCCTGCTCGTGCCCGCACCGGCCACCGCCGCGCGCGGCGAACCCGCCCCGACCGCCGCGCTGCCCGAGCGCGGCGGCTTCGGCACCCACCTCGCCTCCTGCGGCGGCTGACGTGCGCCGCGAGGCGAGCACGCCGCGCCCCGGCTGGGACGAGACCATCCGGGCCCAGGGCCTGGTGTACGTGGACACCGAGCTGCCCGACGGCGAGATCATGTCGTACTGGGACGAGACTGCGGCGTACTCCTTCACGCTGGACGAGGTGCTCCGGCTGGAGGAGGCCACGGAGGAACTGCACCGGATGTCGGTGGCCGCCGCCGAGCACGTGGTGGCCCGCCGCCGGTACGCCGAGTTCGGCATCCCCGAGTGGGCCGCCGAGGCGGTCGCCCGCTCGCTGCGGGAGTCCCCGCCGACGCTCTACGGCCGGTTCGACCTCTGGTACGACGGCAGCGGACCGCCGAAGATGCTGGAGTACAACGCCGACACCCCGACCGCGCTGGTCGAGGCGAGCATCGTGCAGTGGTACTGGCTGGAGCACACCCGCCCGGACGCGGACCAGTGGAACAGCCTGCACGAACGGCTGGTCGGCGCGTGGGCCAAGATCGGCGCCGGGCTGCACGAGCCGAGGGCACACGTGCTCTGGTCCTCCGAGGAGGAGTCGGGCGAGGACCAGATCACCGCCGGCTACCTGGCCGAGACGGCCCGCCAGGCCGGGCTGGACGTGACGCTCATGCCGATCCAGCGGGTCGGCTGGGACGGGCGACGTTTCGTCGACGCCGACGACCGGCCGATCACCACCTGCTTCAAGCTCTACCCCTGGGAGTGGATGCTGGCCGAGCCGTACGGGCGGCCCGCGCTCGACCCGGGCACGCCCACCACCTGGATCGAGCCGGCCTGGAAGCTGCTGCTGTCGAACAAGGCGCTGCTGGCGGTGCTCTGGGAGATGTACCCGGGGCACGACTACCTGCTGCCCGCGTACCTGGACTCGCCGCGCGGCATGACCGAGTACGTGGCCAAGCCGCTGCTCGGCCGCGAGGGCGGCTCGGTACGCATCGTGACCGGCGACACGGAGATCACCAACCCGGGGATCTACGGCGACGAGGGCTTCTGCTTCCAGGAGTTCCGCGCGTTGCCCGAGTTCGAGGGCAACCGGACGGTGCTCGGGAGCTGGATCGTGGACGGCGAGTCGGCGGGCGCCGGGGTCCGTGAGAGCGAGAGCCTCATCACTGACGGTTACGCGCGGTTCCTGCCCCACTACATCGACGCACCGCGTGTGCTCTGAGTCGTCTACCGTTGGTGTCGTGAACTTCGACGCGTACGCCCGGACCGGGGTCGAGCTCGTCAACGCCCGGCTGGACGACCTGGACGGCCTGCGGGCCGTCTTCTCGGACGAGCAGGGCTGGATGCGCGACGAGGTCGCGGAACGGGACCTGGCGATCTTCCGGCGGGCGCAGAAGCGCCTCCGGGACGTCTTCGAGTACGGCACCTCGGGCCGGGACGCCGACGCGGTCTCCGAACTGAACGCGATGCTGGAGGCGTTCCCGGTGCAGCCGCGCATCTCCGGGCACGACTCCTCCGACTGGCACATGCACGTGACCAGCCGGGGCGCGTCGGTCTCCTCCGAATACCTGGCCGGCGCGGTCTGGGGCCTGTCGGTGTGGCTGTGCGAGTACGGCAGCGCCCGCTTCGGGGTCTGCGCCGACGACCGCTGCGGCAACGTCTACCTGGACACCTCGTCCAACTGCTGCCGGCGGTTCTGCTCCGAGCGCTGCGCCACCCGCTCCCACGTGGCAGCGCACCGGGCCCGCAAGCGCGCAGCGGTCGGCGAGCAGGCCGTCCCGGCGCAGCCGCTGTCCCCGGTGAGCTGACCTCCGCAGCGCTCCGGCCGCCCTTGCTCGAACGGCGGCCGGGGCGGCGCGTGCCGGTCAGACGTCGACCGGCGACGGCGCGGTCAGGTTGGCCCGGGCGAACTCCAGCGACTCCCGCAGGTCCGCCTCGCGGACCGCGCGGCTCTTCGCGCCCCGGGTGGTCACCTCCACCGCCACCGAGCCGGTGAACCCCCGCCCGGCGAGCGAGCGGAGCATCTCCGCGCAGGGCTGACCGCCGCGACCGGGCACCAGGTGCTCGTCGCGCCCCTCGCCGGTGCCGTCGCCCAGGTGCACGTGCGCCAGCCCGGAACCCATCCGGTCGGCCATCGCCATCGCGTCCGTGTGCGAGGCCGCGCAGTGCGACAGATCCAGCGTGTACGAGGCGTACCCGATCTCGGTCGGATCCCAGCCCGGCGCGTACGGGACGAACTGCCGCCCGGCCATCCGCACCGGATACATGTTCTCCACCCCGAAGTGCAGGCCGCCGAACTGCCCGGCGATCGTGTCGAGCCCGTCGGCGAAGGTGCGCGCGTAGTCACGCTGCCAGGTGAACGGCGGATGCACCACGACAGTGGGCGCCTCCAGCGTCTCGGCCAGCTCGGCGGCCTTGCGCAGCCGCTCCCACGGGTCGGGGCTCCACACCCGCTGGGTGACGAGAAGGCACGGGGCGTGGACCGACAGCACCGGGACGCCGTAGTGCTCGGCGAGGCCGCGCAGCGCGCCCGCGTCCTGGCTGACCGGGTCGGTCCAGACCATCACCTCGATGCCGTCGTAGCCGAGCTCGGCGGCGAGCTGGAACGCCGCCGCGGTCCGTTCGGGAAAGACCGAGGACGTGGACAGGAGCACCGGAACGCGGTAAGTCACACCTCCGAGGGTAGCTCCAACCGCCAGCGAGCATCGGGACGAGCAACCGCAAAGCAACCCAGAGCGCTCGTACTGTCACATCGGCGCGAGCTGATCCAGCCGGCGCAGGATGACGCCCTCCCGCAGCGCCCACGGGCAGATGTCCACGCAGTCCACGTCGAGGCGCCGCATCACCGCCTCCGCCACCACCGCGCCCGCGAGGAGCTGGTGGGCCCGCTGCGCGCTCACCCCCTCCAGCTCGGGCAACTGGGCCGGCGGGATGTGCCTGATGAACCCCAGCACCTGCCGCAGGCCGGTACGAGTCAGGCTGCGGCGCGCCCACAGCCCCGCACCCGAAGGCGCGGCGCCGGCCAGCCGGGCCAGCGTGCGGAACGTCTTCGAGGTGGCCACCGGACGCTCCCAGCCCACCGCTGTCAACTGCTCCACCACCGGGTCGAGCTGCGCGTTCACGTACGCCCGCAGTTCCTCCACGGCCTCGGCCGACGGCGGCGCCGTGCCGGCCGGATCGACGGCGAGCCGCTCCCGGCTGAGCCGCCCCGCGCCGAGCGGCAGCGAGATCGCCACGTCCGGGTGCTCGTCGATGCCGGCGGCCAGCTCCAGCGAGCCGCCGCCGATGTCCATCGCCAGCAGCCGCCCTGCGGACCAGCCGAACCACCGCCGCACCGCCAGGAACGTCATCCGCGCCTCGTCCGCGCCGGAGAGCACCTCCAGGCGTACGCCCGTCTCGTCGCGGACGCGCGCCAGCACGTCGGCGGCGTTCGTGGCGTCGCGGACCGCGCTCGTCGCGAACGCCAGCAGATCCTCGGCGCCCAGCCCGTCAGCCGCCGCCCGGGCCATACCGACCGCCTTGACCAGGCCGTCCGCGCCGCCGTCGGTGAGCGCGCCGTCCGGCCCGATCTGCTCGGCCAGCCGCAGCACCACCTTCTCCGAGTGCGCCGGCCAGGGATGCGCGCCGTGGTGGGCGTCGACCACCAGCAGGTGCACCGTGTTGGAACCGACGTCGAGGACACCCAGTCGCATGGGGAAGACCCTAGGGCCAACACGTTTCGTCGGCTCGGCGGCCGGGCGGGGTCACCGCGCGTACGCTGGTCCGAGTGACAGGGCAGATCGAGCTTCACGTGCTGGTGGACGACCCCGAGGACCCGCGCAGCCGCGAGGTCGGGCTGGACTTCCCACGGGAGTGGATCGAGTTCGTCGACCCGGCCGACGCGAAGCACGTCGTCCGCGCCGACCTGACCTGGTTGCTGTCTCGCTGGACGTGCATCTTCGGTCAGGGCTGCCATGGCATCATCGCCGGACGCGCCGCCGACGGGTGCTGCTCGCACGGCGCGTTCTTCACCGACTCCGACGACGAGAAGCGCGTCCGGGCGGCGGTGAAGCGGCTGACGCCGGAGACGTGGCAGCACTACCGGCGCGGCTTCAAGAACTGGACCGAGAACGACACCGTCGACGGCAAGACGCCGGCCCGGCGTACCGCCACCCGCGACGTCGACGCCCCGTGCGTGTTCCTCAACGACGCCGACTTCCCCGGTGGGGGCGGCTGCGCACTGCACGCCCAGGCGCTGCGCGACGGCGTGCACCCGCTGGAGTACAAGCCGGACGTCTGCTGGCAGTTGCCGGTACGCCGCGACCAGGAGTGGCACAAGCGGCCGGACAACACGAAGGTGCTGATCTCCACGCTGGCCGAGTTCGACAGGCGCGGCTGGGGCGCCGGCGGGCACGACCTCGACTGGTGGTGCACGTCCTCCACCGACGCGCACGTCGGCGCCGAGCCGATGTACGTCTCGTACGGGCCGGAGCTGACCGCGCTGATCGGCGCGCCCGCGTACGCGAAGCTGGCCGAACTCTGCGCCGCCCGGCAGCGCCAGGGTCAGATCGCGCCGCACCCCGCAAGCGACTGAAGGCCGGCACCCCGTTGGTTCGGGGTGCCGGCCTTCAGCTTGGTCGTACTTGTTCGTCTCAGCTGTTCCAGTGCTGGGCGACGAGGTCGGCGGCCTGCTGCTCCCACTGGGCGTAGTGGTCCGGGTAGGCCGACACCTGCACGGTCTGGGCGGCCTTGGTCAGCGGCATGTCCTGCCAGCCGTCGACCTGCTTCAGACCCTTCAGGAACGCCGTCGTGGAGTACTCCGGGTCGGTGATCTGCTCCACCGTGCCCCAACCACTGGACGGGCGCTGCTGGAACAGACCCTGCGAGTCGTGATCGTTACGGTCACCGAGGTGGCCGAGGTTCTCCAGCTTCGACTCCTGCAACGCCGTAGCGATGGAGACGACAGCGGCACGCTCGTCCATGCCGGCCTTCTTGGTGGCGGCGATGATCGCCTTCACGTTGGCGGTCTGCTCGTCGTTCAGGTCGATACGCGACTGCTCACCCTGCACACCGTGCGGGATCAGCTTGTCACCCTGCACCGCCACCGCAACCGGCTTGGTGTGGGTGGTGTCCGCCGCGTGCGCAGCCACCGGACCGGCGAACACGCCACCGGTGAAAGCCAGACCAGCAACACCCAGAATGCTCTTACGCAGAATCGTGTTCATGGGGGGCTCCATTCGGGGGATCGACGCTCACACCGACAGGGGGGCCGGCGCGGGTGCGAGCACCGTCAGGCGCTCAAGAAAGTCTTCGGGGGGATCGGCTGCTCGCGAGGGCCGGGGGGTGCCTCGTCGCGGCGCCGGAAGCATGTTCAACGACCCGCCACCCGCCACCATTCCCGGAGGCGCCACCCGCCACCATTCCCGGAGGCGCCACACGCCACCAGAAAGCCGCGGGGGTTCACGTCGTCGGAACCGTGTTCAACGACCAGCCGGCCAGGATGATTCCCCGCGGCTCACGTCGCCGGAACCGTACTCAACGACCAGCGGCCCGGGGTGATTCCCAAGGCCTTGCAGATGCCACCCGCTCGCGGGGCGAGCC
>NZ_LEKG01000020.1:0-58606 GCF_001029515.1 Micromonospora sp. RV43
ACGGACAGCTTCTGGAGGAACCCGACCCCGCGTCGGGCTACCACCACGCCCTGACGTCGATCGACCGACTGATCAAGATCAACAACCCGCCACGCGGCCTTGATCAACAGTTAGTGAAAGACCGAGGTTAGTACATGTTCAGCGTTCTCGGTGATGGAACGCATGTGGCTGATCACCGTGACCAGCCGGCCGGTTGTGCTGTGGTCGGTCAGCGTATTGAGGGCATCGCGCAGGAAGGTGGTGTCAAGGGTGCCGAAGCCCTCGTCGAGGAAGAGCGCTTCGACGTGGCCGGTCGCACGGCTGGCGAGTTCGACTACGGCGAGCGCCAGGGCGAGGCTGGCGAGGAAGGTTTCGCCGCCGGAGAGCGTCTTAACATCTCGGGCAGCCATGGTGTCCATATCGATGATCCGGAAGTCGGCCGCGAACCTGTAGCGGCCACCGGAGATCGAGAGCAGGATCTCGCTTGCCTGGCGAAGCAGCGCTTGGAGGCGCCGGCTGACAGCGTCAGCGATGAACTTGCCCTCGGCCAGCACTACCGACAGTTGCGCAAGAACATCGACTGTGCCAGCCGCAGCATCAATCCGCTCCTGCAACGCGTTCACCACGGGGAGTTCCTCCCGGGCGCGCTCGATCTGCCTTTTCAGGTTCTGGACCGTACCGTGGGCGGCAAGGTATTGCTGCTCGAGGTCTTCTTCGCCGGCGGCACCAGCCGTATGGCAGGCAAGGCCGATGGCCTCTCCGGCAGCCTTCTCGGCACGCTGCTGTTCGTCGATTTTTGCGGCGCAGATGCCGAGGAGTTCCTTTGCCTGAGCGAGAAGATCAGCAGCCCAGTGCGCCTGCGTGTCCAGGTCTACGTGCGCGGCGGGCGCGGCCGCCGGTTCTTCGAGTCCGAATGCCCCTGCGGCGTCGTTAACCCGCTGCGCCAGGGTCAAGAGCTTGTCTCGCAGCGTCGCCGCCGGCTTGGTGATTTTCTTGGCGTAGGTCGTCTCCAGCGCCGCGCTCCGCGAGCGCAGGCCGGCGAGCGCTTGTTCGGCGCCGGTCCATCGGCCGGCCAGCTCCTGAAGGAGTCGCTGATGGGCTTCGGCTGCTGCCTTCTGTTGCTGGACTTCCGCGACGTCCAGGGGTGTGGCGAGAGTGAAGCGGGCGGGTAGGCGGCTGGCCGCCTCGTCGATCGATTGGCGCAAGGCGACGTTGTCGCGTTCCTGCTCCTGATGGGCAGACATGCGCTTGGCGTGGGCCTCTGAGAGGGTGACGAATTCGGTTCTGGCGGCGGTCGCGGTATCGCGGGTGTCGTCGCGAATCTTTCCGGCGCGCTCGACGTCTTGCTGCGCTTTGGCAGCGTCATCGGTGACCAGTTTGAGGATCTGCTCGTCGGTTCCCGACAGGTCGGCGTCTCCAACGACTTCCTGGAGGCTGATCAGCGCTTCACTGAGCAGGCTCTCGGCTGTGGTCACGCTCTGCTGCGCGGCAGGCAGGTTGTCTCGTTCCAGGGTTTCCACCCGGGCGGCCGCTACGGCGGCCGCCCGACCCGTCTTCTCCGCCCGGACTCGGGCTTTCTTGTGGGCGTCGTCGGCGGCGGTGAGGTCGGGTGCGATCGGTGCCGTGAAGTCGGCAGGCAGGGGACGAGTACAGATGAGGCATGCCGCGCCGGGTTCGAGGTCCGCGGCGGCGTGCGCTGCGGCGTTCGCCTTCAGCAGCGCGCGGTGCGTTTGTTCGCTCTCGCTCCGGTTGTGCTCGGCCTCTTCTGCGATACCCGCCGCTTCTCTTGCCTTGGCTATGGCGGTGCCGAGAGCCTCTTCCGTCGTGGCGAGTTCTGCGCGTGCCTTCTCTAGGTCTGCGGCGGCTCCGCGCCAGATCCTCAGTCGTTCGACGGCCTTGTGCTGCCGATCCTGGGCTCGTTTGAACGCCGTTTCCGCGTCTGCATGCGTCTTGTTGGCCGCCGCGACGGCTGGCTCAAGACCGGCCAGGCTCTGTTGCACGCCTTGTAGCCGGAGCTGCTCGACGGCAAGGGCTGCGGCGTTCTCCGTAAACTGCCGGTGGCGTTTCCGCTGCTGGGGTAGCTGTTCGGCGAGGTATTTCAGAGTGTTGATCGTCGTGGCGGTGCCGGCCACATTCCCGCCGTACTGCTCGGCCTGTGTGAGCTGACCTTGCAGGAGGTCTTGCTCGATCTGCAGTTGGTGGGTCAGTTGGTTGATGTCGGCGCGCTGGCCGTTGAGCGTTTGAGCCTGCAACGCCAAGGCGTGTAGCTGGTCGGCGGCGCCGGCAGGAACTGCGGCCGCCAGGGATTCCTTCAGCTGGGTCAGCGTGCTGGCCGCCCCGGCGGCTCGTCGCTGTTCGGCACGCGCATCAGCGATGGCGGCCCGAGCATTCTGGAGATGTTCCAGGCCCTGCTGCTGCACGCTGTGCTGTTCGGCCGCGGCGGCCAGCGCCGCGGCCGGGTCGTCGAGGAACCTCCTGCGGTGCAGCTGGTACTCGTTGAGCCGGTCCTTGAGCCGCGCCTGAAGGGTTCGGGCGTGCTCGCGGACCTGGCCCAGTTGCTCGAGACCGAGGACGGAGTCGAGGACTTTGCCTCGGTCACGGTCGCTCATGCGCAGCAGTTCCTGGAAGCGGCCTTGGGGCAGGACCACGGCACGTAGAAAGGTGTCGCAGTCGAGCCCGACAATCCGCCGGATCTCTGCGGTGACCTGCCTGGCCCCGGTGGTTAGGGCGCCGGTGTCGAGGCAGGTCAGCCGGTGCACTGACGTGGCGGTGTGCCGGCTGACGGACCGTGATACCTGCCATCGGCGGCTGCCGACGGTGAACGTGAGTTCGACGGCGAGGGTGCCGTCACCGCCGTCGGCGATCAACGGGGATGCGGTGGCAGCGTAGGTGCATCGGTTGTAGAGGGCGTAGCAGATCGCTTCCAGAATCGTCGATTTCCCGGCGCCGGTGTCGCCGACTATCGCGATGAAGCGCTTATCGGTGAAGTCAATGGTCTGCTTCGCGGTGTACGTGCCCAGGCCGCAGAAGGTCAATGTCTGTGGTCTCATGCCGCCCCTCCGATGGTGCCGTGCTGGTTGCCGGCAGCGGGAAGGCGATCTCGGGGTCGGCCGCCAGTAGCTGCTCTTCCGGCAGCTCGGGTGGTTCGTGTTCGCTGGCGTGCGGCAGCAGGGTGCTGAAAAGCTGAAGAACCTGTTGCGCCGAGACGCCTTGGACACCGCGGGTGGCGAGGTATTCGCTGAACAACGTCGTGGTGTCGACGTCGGTGGCGTCGTCGACAGGGGCGAGCAGTTCGAGCCTGCGGTCGGCGGCGTTCTCCCGTAGATCGGCGATGGTGGCCTCAGGCAGCAGGCCGCGGATCTGGCCGGCCAGGTTGTCGATGTGGTTTTCGGTGTTGACCGTGACCAGGCAGATGTCCGTGGTCACGGAGGCCGCCGTGGTGCGGATCTCGTCGAGCGTTCCGGTGATGTAGTGCAGCCGGCGGCCGCGCTTTAGCGGAATTCGTTCAAGGACGGCGCCTTGGCCGGGCTGCAGCGTCGCGACGACGACGCTCTTGTCCTCGCCGACCTCACCGAAGTCAAGCTGCAGGGGTGAGCCTGCGTAGCAGCCCGTTACGCTGGTGGTCGGCAGTGGCTGCGGTTTGTGGATGTGACCGAACGCCGCGTAGGTGACCACCGGCAGGTGCTGTGGATCGGTGGCGTAGAAGTCGCAGGTGTGGCTGGGGTTCTCGGTCCGCGACGGGATGGCGCCGGCGATGTACTGATGTGCGGCAAACACACTCACGTCGCGGGACGCGTCGAACCCGTCTCTGAGCTCGCGCATGAGGCGCTGCTGCAAGCCGGCGATGTGTCCGGCGTAGGTGATGCGCCGCTGGCCGGGTTCGTCGAAGACGTTGACGATGCGGTTGGCGCTGATGAACGGCAGTGCGGCGACGTGAATCGCCTGCTCGCCGGCTGGTAACCGCAGGACTTCACCGACGGCGTTGTCGTGGCTGGTGACGAAGTGGATCGGCGCGGACCGGCTGAGCAGGTCGTGCAGCCAGTGCAGGTATGCAGCCGAGTCGTGGTTGCCGCAGACGACCACGACTGGAGCGATCTCGGCGAGGTTGTGCAGCGTGCTGGTGGCCAGTTTGAGCGAGTGCAGCGGTGGCCGCTGCATGTCGAACAAGTCACCCGTGTTGAGAATCAGGTCGGGGCGGGTGGCGGCAGCGATTTCGGTGATCTCGGCGAGCACCGCTTCGTGGTCGCTCGCCCGGGAGTGGCCATAGGTGGTACGTCCGAGGTGCCAGTCGGAGGTGTGCAGTACTTTCACGTGCGACCTCTTCGTCGTCAGTGGCTGCGATCGGTGGGAGGACCGGCATTGTGAACCCGACAAGGGCCGGCCAGAACGGTGCCAGGGGTGAGCTCAGAGGGCCCGGATGCGGTGGGCAATGAGATGTTCAAGCAGGGCCTGGTTGGCTTCCCAGCCGTTGGGAAAGCGCGGTTGCGTGTTAAAGGGCACGGGGTCGGCGGAAGGGTGGGCGTCCAGCAGGTCGGAGATGCCGTCGCGGGCGACCACGATGCAGGCATGCCGGTGCCGTGAGGTCAGGACGCACAGCCGCCCGGATTCGAGGTGGAACGCCGTGGCGTCGCGGCGGCCGGACAGCGGATGTAGCACGATGACGATGTCGTACTCGCTGCCCTGCAGCCGGTTCGCGGTGTCGACGCGGATGTTCGGATAAGCGGTCTCGGCCAGCCCGCTTTTGATGGCAGCCATCTGGTCGCGGTGTGCCACACCGATCGCCACTCGGTCTGCCGTCACCCTGGCACCATCGGGGTGGCGTTCATCGCGGAGCATCGTGCCGCGCTCGAGAACACGCACAGCGAGCGCAACGACCGCGGCGACCGCTTCAGCGTCGGTGCGCACCGTGTGCCGGCGCGGCAGTTGGTAGAAGGCCCAGCCGTTGGCTGCGGCATGTTCGATCGCCCGGTCAGCGGGGCTATTGCCGAGGCTGCGGGTCGGCAGCCACATCTCCCGCGCGCCCTGTTCGGGCGCGGATTCGAAGGGTGCGAACGGATAGAAGGCGTCCGACACCGGGATCGCGGTGTGAGGGGCAAGCCGCCACGAGCGCGGCAGCTGCCGTTCCGGGATGTCCGGATTGTTAGCGAGCATGGCGGCCACCGCGCTCTGCAGCGGGCTCCAGGCCAGGCCGGTCCATCGGTCGACGTTGACGACGGAGAACGGGTCGAGTTGCCCAGGGTCGCCGACGAACGCAGCCCGTTCGAACGTCGAAGCGAGTCGCAACAGGGTGTCCGAACGCATCTGGTACGCCTCGTCGATGATCGCCCACGGCCCGCGCTCGGTGATGACGGGGTCGAGCCACTTCGCTGCGGTGGCAACCACGATGGCTGCCTGACGCAGATCGGGGAACCGGTTCGCAATCAGGATGTTGGAGGCGGCGAGGGTGGCCGGCACCGGGTAGCCGTAGGCGGTGTATCGGCCGACGGTGATCCGCGGATCCACGGCGGCGATCTTGGCGACGAGATCGTCGACTTGGGAGTTGGTTTGTGCGACGACGCGCACCTGGTCGCCGTGCCGGGCCAGGTGGTGAGCCATGTAGGTGACGGCGGTGCTCTTGCCAGCTCCGGGGGGTGAGTTGAGCACCACGCCAGGTTGCGGACCCTCGGTCAATAACCGAAGTACGTCGAGGACCGCGGTGGGCGGGACATAGGTGACGGTCATGACCACGGCTCCTGGGCATCCTGCTCCGTCGGCAGGTAAGGCTTGGGCGGGCCGCCATGAGTCCACGGGGTGTCCTCCTTGCGCGGCAGCGTCGGCGCCCGGCGGTAGTCGTCCTTGAAGAGGCTGTAGCACACGGAGTCCCCTACGGCGGGGACGGTGCCGGGCCGTGGTTCACGCCCGCTGCCCATGCCCTCGCGAAGTTCCAGCTCGACCATCACCGTGTCGCCGTCACGAGTCACCGAGACGACCGTGGTCTTCTGGTCCAGCAACTCAGGCCGGCGCAGACCGCTCTCGCCGGCGGCGAGGCTGATCGCGTCGGTGGTCGATACGGTGATCAGCGGCCGCAGGCTCCTGCCGACCCGCCGGTTCGGGACGGCGGCGATGACGGTACCGACGAACGCCTCACCGATCATCCGAGCCTCGGCCATCACCATCGGGTCGTCGAAGGCGCGCTCCGCGTCATACTGCTGCTGGGCCCGTTCCAACCAGTACAGGCGCCGGGCGGCGTACACCGCTGAGTCACGTTTGGGCTGCGCCCCAGGGCTGGTCGCGATCCAGTCGGCGGCCTGCGTGAAAGCGTCAAGGTCCCGTTCCCAGCGAACACCGACATGAGCACCGGCCGGAAGACTAGGGTCACGCAACAGGGTGATCGCCTGCCACATCCGATGCCAGGTGCCGTCGAGCTGCTTTCGCAACTCCTTGCGGATCTTGTCCTCGGCGATGCGCGACGCCGCCGGGCTCGCCGCCTGGTGGTAGGCGGCGAGCAGCGGCTCGAGGATGCCGTTGTCGAACGACGGATCCGTGGCAGGTCCGGCAGGCGGTACCTTCAACGGATTTTCGCAGGCACGCGCGGCATCCCGCCCGGTCATCCCGGGTGGCGGCGCGATCCAGCCGAGTACAGCGGGAAGATGCTGGTCCTCCTCGGTGCTCTGCCCGGTTGCCCAATGCAGGGTCAGCGCGTCGGTCGCCGCGACCAGCATGGCGGAGCCGGCGTATTCAGCACGGTCGGCGAGGAACGTCAGCCATTTACCCATGACCGGGATGTTGCGTGGCACGGCCCACTCGCCTGTACTCCTTCGCAAGCGGGTGGAGCGCCCGAGGATCCGGATGAACTCGACGCCGGCACGGTTCGGCACCCAGACCTGCGGTGCGTCCGCGCACCGGTACTGCACGCCGGACGCGCCGGCGCGCACCGGAAGACGCCGGTTCGTGCGCGGCGTGATGTAGGCGGCGAAGATCTTGGCCAGCTCATAGGCGAAGGCAACCTGCTGGTCACGGTTCCGGGGCTGCGCAACCGTCAACAGCTCCGGTGTATCAGGGCTGGTGCCAATCATGACGGCGAGCGGGGCGTGGGCCTCGCCCGCCATCGCCAACGGCACGAACACCAGCGGCTCACTGCTCACATGCAGATGCCGGACAGTCGTCAGGCGCTGCGCCACCGCCTGGTCGCTGGCATGGGCGCGGGCCAGGGACGTCAGCAGGCTCACATCAAGCTCCCGAGCAACTCGTCCCGATACTGTTGGGCCCGCCGCAGCAACTCAGCTTGTTCGACCTGGTCCAGGCCAGGAAGGCGCGTACCGCGAGCCAGACCGACGACCTCACCGATCGTGTCCAGCGCCAGCTCCTCACGGACCTGCCGGCCGAGCACCGCCGTGGAACCTTGTTCCTCGGAGCGGCAGAACCGCGCCATCTCACAGGTGTCCAGGCACGACGGTGCGTAGCGTGCCGGCACCAGACGCAGGCCCGCCTTCAGCTCCTCGGCGGAGCGGGAACCGGCCGGGCCACGCAGAGCGAACGTCAACCCTGCCGGCAGGTTCGACAGAATCGTGTCGAGGTCATGCATCCGCATCAGCATCCGCCGGACCGCCGCGACCTGGTTCCGGACGTTGACCCGGGCCGCGAACGGCTTGTTGATAAAGTTCTGCGGGCACACGAAGATCGCCTCGTCCGCCACCAGGTCCTCGTCGAACCCGTGGGAACGAAGCAGTTCCCGAAGGGCGTAGACGTAGACCGCAGCCTGCAACTCTGCGCCTTCCACCGCGGCCGCAGGCGCCTGGCCGTCGATCACCGAGAACGACTTGACCTCGACGATGTAGAACTTCCCGCCCGACTTCACAGCCACCAGATCGGGCTCGAGGAAGACGTCGTAACCCGCGACCGTGATCTTCAAGTACGGGTGGTCGAACAGCGTCCCGCCATCCTGCGCCGAGCGGGCCACAGCGGTCAGCCGCTGAACCGTGTTGCGGTACCGGGCTAGCTTGCCCTCGTTGCCGCCGATGGTCTTCAAGTCCTCGTGTTCGGCTTCCGGAATGGATAGCCCGATGTCCTCCCGCAGCAACGTCAGCAGCTGCGCACCGCCACTCGCCTTGACCTGGGCTTCGAACTGGGCGCCTCGGGCAAGCACCATCCGCGACGGCTTGGCGTACATCGGGTGCCGGATGGCTCGGGCCAGCTCGTCCTTGTCGATACCGGCTGCATCCAGCAGATTCCGGCGGCCGCAGCCCGGGTTGCCGACAATCGACGAGATAGCCCTGGCGTCGAGGCTCTGTGGTTCAGTGTCCCCCCGCAGCGCGTCAAGACGCGCCGTCAGTTCTTTCACGTGCTCTTCCTTCGCGTGGGAAGTGCGGATTCAAGATCAGGTGTCGCTCGCAGCATGCGACGCCACCTTGAGAGCGGCGCCGAACAGCTGGTGAAGATCGTCGAGCTGGTCGACGGCGCGCCGGGCTGCCGCTTCGCGCTGCGACAGGTCTGCGTCACGATGAACTTCCAGCTCGGCCTGCGCCGCACGCCGCACGGCGTCCGGCCTCGTCGTGTCGAATGAGGTGGCACCGCCGGGGATGTTGGCGGCGAACTGCCACAACAGACGCCGGGCGGGCAGAGTCGCCCAGTCCGGGTGGCTCAGGTGCTCGGCGATACGGATCGCCGAGGTCAGAAAGTGAACCCTGGGACTCAGCGGCCCGACGATACGGGTGGAAAGCGGCCAGGTGGAGACAGCCAGGAGACCGCGGGCAGGCGAGAGCCGGTCAGCGGTCAGGGCCGCACACAAGTAGTACGGCCGAGCCCACGGCGCCGTCTTGAAGGATCTTTCCTCGTCTCGGCGAAGGCTCGTCAGCTGCTGCCCGTTCAAGGCTCCAGCGAAGACCGCCTGGTGCAGGGCGACGATGAGCTTCGGCGCCGCCGGGACGCCCAGGAACGTCAAGGCCTGGTGGACCTGGTCACGAATCGACAGCAGGCTCCCGGCGTCCTGCGGCTCGGTCCGCGGTTGCGAAGCCAGCTTTTCCGGTTCGATCGCCAGAAGCGCGTCATCCCACTGCACCTCCGCCTGACGAAGGTCGGATCGCAGACGCCGCGCCTCGGCCCGATCACCGGCCATCAGGGCACGACGCACGGCTGTGCGCAGCTCGTCGATGCGCGCCTCGAGATCGTCGAGAGATTCAGCCACGGACACACCGTAGCCGCTTCCACGCGTTCCAGCAAGTTCCAGTTTTCTCCAAGAGTCCGCCGTGGACGGAACATCGGCTGGACCAGCAGAGCTTGCAACGAAGGCGACTCAGCCGATCAGCACTCCGCCACGCTCCATAGGAGGCACGCTGGACCCGGCTCGATGCTCCGATCCACGCTGCGCTCACGTGCGCTGTTCAGGCGCTGCTTCTCTGGTCGCCTGGCATTGCTGGCCTAGGTGACGTCATGCACTGATGAGGTGTGACTGGCCCGGACTTGGCAGCGAGCGGGCGAGGATTTCCGTGCCCGCGGCAGGAACACGCCTTCTAAGACGTCCTAGGAGGATAGGGTTCCTGGCCCGACCGTCGCTCCTCCTTCTTCGACTGCGGCCCCCATCCGTGTGCTGGCAGCGAGGGGCATGGCGAGGGCTGCGGCGGCATGGATCGCGAACACCGCGACGACGATCGTGGTGACCGGTAGGCGGCGTCGGGCGCCGGTGAGGACGAGTCGTCCGGTGACAGACAGAACGCCGAGCAGGCTGGCGGCGGTGGCGGCGAAGGTGGCCGGGTGGCGGCGAAGGTGGCCGGGTGGCCGCGGCTGATGAGGTAACCGACCACGGGGACGCCGATGGCGCTGGTGGCGGCACCGTGGGCGATCAGGGCGGCAACGAGGATCCAGAACCGGGGGTCGCGCATCACGGCACGCGCCGCAATGCGTCGCAGGGTGTGGTCCGGTCGCGCCACGGGGCTGGGTGCCCTGGCATGCGGCGGCCCGTCTTTCCCGGCAAGCGCTACGAGGACTGGAATCTCGAAGACCCCGCCGGCAAGGGCGTCGAAGCGGTCCGCCCGATCGGCGACGAGATCCGCACCCGGGTGGAGAAGCTCCTCACCGGACTGGGCCCCACCGCCTGACCAACCCGCCGGCGCTGCCCGTCGCTAGTCACCCCTCGGGCGGGGCCGACAACTCGCTCATCCGGCCGCTGACACGGCCGGGACAGGTCAACACGGCTCCCTGCCCGCAAACTGACGGTGGCCCGGTACTGGTTCAACCGGCGCATCGATGGTGTTGGTGCAACGATGTACGGCGTGCCAACTGCGAAAACTGCTACACCTGCCGTCTCGCCGCTGGCCGGCGAGCCGATCAAGCGTGCCGATGCCGAGCGGCTCGCGGGAGTGCTGAAGGCATTCGCCGACCCGGCCCGGCTGCGACTGCTCAGTCTGATCCAGTCCGCCCCGGAGGGCGAGGCGTCCGTGAGTGACCTCACCGCGCCGCTCGGTCTCTCCCAGCCGACCGTGAGTCATCACCTTCGGATCCTCACCGAGGCCGGCCTGCTCGAACGCGAAAAGCGCGGCGTCTGGGCGTACTACCGGCTCGTGCCGCCCGCGATCGCGGCGATCGCCGACCTGCTGACGCCACCCCGCAAGCGAGCGACGAAGAAGGCCCGCTGAGCGGCACCCGCGAAGGCCGGCGCCCAATCCTGCGGGTGCCGGCACGGGCGTCCGCTCTGGTCGCGGGTACGTCGGCCACGCCGGCAAGGTCTTGCCTCATCCACGGTGCCGGGCTGGTCGGATCGGTGGCGACACCGTGGTTAGGAGTAGGGACACCAGTTTTTGCCCGTGGTCGGCCAGCCGGCGCCGCTGGCCGTGAGCCGCTTTAACGGTGGCGATAGCCGACCGGGCGTCAGACCAAGCGGTGGTCGAGGGCGGTGTGGGGGGCGAGCAGCGGTTCGAAGATGTCGCGGCCGAGGGTGACGGCCTGGTCCTGGTCGAGAACCGTGGCGGCCAGGCTGGGGTGGGCGTCGATCCACGCCTGAGCGCCGGATGCGCTCGTGAAGAAGTTGATGGTGGAGCAGCAGGTGTCCACGGAGCGACCGGCGTCTCCGGTGGCCGCGTACACGATCACCGCTTCGGCCGGCTGGAAGGTGGCGGCACCGTTGGTGATGGTCACGCGGACCGGTTGGCCGGTGTGCGGATCGGCGGAGGTGATGGTCGCGTCGGTGCCGAGCATGAACGGCATGCCCAACGCGTCGATGGCGCACATCGCGTACACCTCGACATCGCCGAATGAAACCCGGTGCGGCGTCGGCGTTGGGGAGAACGGGTAGGCCGCGACCACACGCCCGCCGCTGTCGAGGGCGACAAGGTCTTCCCGGGCAAGTTCCCGCAGCGCCTTCGCGGTGTCCAGGTCCGCCTCGCTGGCGGCAGCGCGGATGTCGGCATCAGTGGGGGCAGCTCCGGTGGCGGCGAAGTGATGCAGGATCGCTCGATGCACCTGCTGGAGGCTGTCGGGGAGCTGCTCGGCGCGGCGGGGCCGATCTGTCCGGATCGCATTGCCCGGCTGCTGGCAGCAATCGACCCGGCTCTGCTCCCTTGCGGTGGTAGCGGGCCCGGCGCCTATCGCCTGGCGGAGGGCAGCGCGGATGCGCTCGCCAGTGGGGATATCTAAGCGACAGGCCGCTGAACCGTCGCCGGTGGCGCCCATCACGTCCACGCCGTTGACCAGGATCGACGGAGACGGATAGTCGCCCACGACCTCGGTGACCCCCGTGATGGGCAGACCGACGTCGGCCAGGGCCGCGCGCAGCTCATGCCGAGCCGGCGCGAGGTTCGGACAGTCCGGCACCGAACGAAGCTCAACAGCCACCCGGCCCTCTGCGGTGCGATCTGCTGCCGCGGTCATCACAGCCCTCCTAACAAACGGCCCGGGTGGCATCACGCGTCGCCGACTGGCCGGCACGGCTCTACCCGTACCTGACTGAACCTTTCAGTCAGGGGAAGGTCAAGGCGCGACGATAGACGCCAGATGCGGATCGGGGGAACTTGCGTGATGCCGGAGATGGTGAGCCGGCCGCGTTGACCGGTGCACATCGGGTCTTGCTCGCCGTCGCGGTGGCGGTCCACGCCGTGTAGTACCTGGGTCAGATTGGGATGACCGGGCCGCCGCCGGCGATGCCGCCGTACAGGCCGGGCTGGCCGGTCAGCACGCTGCAACCGAGGTCGATCGCGGCGAGCACCGCGGTGGCGGCGTCGACCCTGCCGACCGTGTCGAGGGTGACTGCGAGGGCCTCCCAGCTGTCCGGCGGTGGCGAGAGGATCTCGGCGATCGGGTGGTTGACGAGCAGCTGCAGGCGATCCGTGTCGACGACCACCCGGGCGGCTTCGGCCACGCACAGTACCGGCAGCCCGAACACGCAGTTCTCTTCGTCGGCGACCTCGGCGATCACCTCACCGACGTCAATCGACCCTCGAGTGAAGGCGATGATCGCAGAGGCGTCGAGGACGACCCGGACGGCCGGTTCGGTCACGCGGCGCGGGCCGGCAGGCCAAGCTGCTCGCGAGCCTGGGCGTCGAGCTCCGCCGTCCACCGCTCCCGGGCCTCGTCCAGGCGGCGGCGCGCGCGAGCCTTCCCCTCGTCGGAGACGACGATGCCGGCGGCGGCGAGGATCTCCTCGCTGCGGGCGCCGGTGTTGGGGCTCCTGTCGGCCATGCCCGCAGGATACCCCCTGGTAGGCGCGGGAGTCACCAGCACGCCGCCGGCGCTGCTGCCGGGCGCTGGGGCTACTGGTGCTGGTGGGGCAGTTGAGCGTGGCACGCGAACGGCGGGAGCGCGACCTCGAGGAGAGGCGTACCCGGTCGCCAAACGCATCACCGACTCCGGCCCATGCCTGGTTCCCGGTTAGCATCCCGACCGGCCGGTCCTGCCCGCCACCATCACCCACCGGCTCCAACGCCTCGGCCTCCAGCCCAGCAGCTACCGCGCTGCCGCCCCTGGTTCACCTGGCCGTCGAGATGCCCCCGGCCGTCCTCGGCGACATCCTCCCAGTTAACCGGGCCGTTGCGGCGAGCTGGAGACAGCCCGGCGTTCGCGGAGGTGCTGCGAGAGCGAGTTGCGGGGGTACGGAATGGAGTTGCCAACGCTGCGTGGCGAGCCCTGTACTGACGGCGCCCTCCCCGCCTCTACCAGGTCCGCACCCGCACCGCGCCCAGATCGACGACCGGTGCCGGGCAGGACAGTGCCGAGCGACGCAGGGCTTCTGCGTCGCGGGCCGGTATACGCCGCTAATCCGGACCGGCGCCGCCGCGACCGCCTACTCCGGTGGTCCCGCAGCGACGTCGATGCCGGCCCTGGCCAGTAGGGTCAGTGCCTCCGGGAAGGCGCGGTTGAGCGGGCCGTGGTTGATGCGGACGCGGCTAGCAAGTTCATTGTCCCGGGCGATGCGGGTGGCGTCGCCGAGCACCGTGAGCCGGTAGTGCCACCATCGCACCGCTCCGTCGCGCTGCTCTACCCGGATCAGGTCATCTGCGGCCCGGGCGGCGATCGCCCATCTGCCGTTCGCGCCGGTGGCCCACACGGCGACGACGCCGGCGCCGTCGATGGCATCGAGAGCCTCGGCGGCCGCGTGGAACGGGTTGGTGAAGGCGCCGCCGACGTGGAGTGCGGTGTCAGCGTGCCGGTTCACCCGCCAGGCCGGCCGGCGGTCCTCCAGCTTGTCGATGGCGGTGGCGAGCGGGTCGTCGTCGACGATCATCACCGCGGTGCGCATGACGTCGTCCGGGTCGATGGGGAAGCCGCGGCTGTTGCTTATGGCCTCCGCGTAGTCAGCCACGAGGGTGGCGTCGGCGGCGACCACGAGGTGCGCGGCCCGTTCGGCGGCCTCCTCGTAGCGCAGGTACTCGGCGGGGCGGCCCGCCGTGGGTAGGTGGTCGCGGATGAGGTAGAGAGCGACGGCGGCCACGCTCGCGACGTTGGCCTCGATGGCCGCTGGCATGTCGTCCAGGTCGAGCGTCTCGACCACCTGGGCGAGCACGGTGATCCACCCCTGCTCACCGTGCGGCGTCTCCCAGGCGCCCAGTTCGACGCCGACGAGCACGAGCGTCCCGACCGCCAACCGGTCGATGGCGGGCAGGTGGGCGAGGTCGACGCGAACGGCACGGGTGAGCGCGCGGCCGACGCGGCGCAACTCGTGCAGCGCTCGCTCGTCGTTGTCGTCGTTCGGGTCGCTCTCGTCGTCCGCGTTGCGGGAGCCGCCGAGCTCGGCGTTCTGCCCGGTCGAGGGGTCGATGTCGTCGTTGACGGTGTTCGCGTCGTCTCCGTCGAGTCCGGCGGCGCGTTCGTCGCTGAGGAGGTCGGTCGGCTGGAGCAGGTCGCTGCCGTAGCTCGTGCTGGTGGCGGAAAGGGCCGCAAACCCGCCGAGTGAGAAGTGGAACATGGCTGTGCCGAGCCGGCTTTTGGCGTCGTCGCTGTAGCGCAGCCAGTCCTCGGGGTCGGTGTCGAGCCTCGGCGTGCCGGTGGCTGTCTCCGACTCGCCGGTGGGCCCGCTGGTGCCGCCTGCGGCGGGTAGGGCGATGCTGGCGCGGGAGGCGGCGAGCTGCCGGACCCCGTGGAGCCACCGTTCGGCCAGGCGCGCGTCGGCGAGGATCTCGATCGGTCCCTGGGAGCCTCCCCGCGGCTCGTCGCTCACCCGGAACATGGTCCGTTCGGGATCGGTGACGAACACCAGGTTTCCGTCGCGCGTGACGCCGTGTTCGGTCCATGCCGTCCGCACCCGGGATCCGCCGGGCAGGTCGACGCCGGCGATGAGGTGTTGGACGACGCCTTCGGGGACGGCACCGACGTCGGCCCAGGTGTCGAAATCGGTGTGGGAGGAGGCCACGATCCGTACCGGGCGGGGTGTGGGGTGCGCGAACGTGAGGTGCAGTCCGCCGGCGGCGCGGGTCGCCGCGAGGAGCGTGGCCCTGGTGGCCGTGTCGACGTGGTTGGTCGTGCTGATCCGGACGGCGGGCACCTCGTCGAGGCGGATCGGCACACCGCCGGGAAACAGCGGTGCGGAAGGCCGGGCAAGAACGGCGAGCTCGACGTTTCCGCCGTCGGCGACGGGCTTGAGCAAAGCTGCCGAGGACAGGTTGGGGCTGCCGGTGAGCGTCCAGCATGCGCCGTCGTAGCCGATGGCTTCGACGAGCTTGCCGTGTCGGTAGGAGCGGTGCCGGTCCTCCACCACCTCGAGGTCGATGCCGAGGTCGCCGATCACACGGGCTATCGCCTCGGGTTGCACGACTGTCCGGTGCCCGGATTGCACGGCGAGCGTGACACGTGCCGGGGCCAGACGCAGCGTCAGCTCCTGGATTGCCTCGGCGCGCGCGTCGTGAAACGGCGCATAGAGCCGCAGGCACTCCACGGGCGTGACCGGAAGCTGGTCGATGATGGGAGCGTCGGAGGTGTGCACCAGCCGGTGGCCCGTGTCAACGACCTGGCCTCCGCTCAAGGCTTCGAGGGCGGCGGCGGTGCGACCCATCGCGTCGGCGGCGGGCGGGCTGATCGCGCAGAGCCGGGCGACGCTCCGCAGCCATTCCGCCGCGTCGACGACCAGCCGGGGACACCTGTCCCGATCCACGGCGGCGATCGTCCAGGTCTCGGCGTTGAGGTGCCAGCCGCCGACCGAAAGGTTGCCCGAGCCGACGGCCACCAGCGCTCGCGCGGGCCCCACGATGACGGTGAGCTTGGGGTGGAAGGCCCTCCCCGCGGTTGGGGGTACGGCGAGGCCGTGCACGTAGCGGGTGCCGGCGTTTCGGGCGGCGCGCGGGTCCGGGTTGGACATGCGCAGATCGCCGACGACCGTGACGCGGGCACCGGTCGCCTGGGTGACGCCCAGCACGGCACGCTCGAAGAAGCCTAGGTCGGCGTTGAAGGTGCAGAAGAGCGCCTCACGGGCCTGCCGATCGGCGTGTTTCTCCTCGGCAAAGATGTACGGCAGAGGCGACGGCACTGTCACGACGTCGCCGGCGTTCTGGTAGTCGCCGCCGCCGACGTCGAAGGCCTGGTCAGGCAATGAGGTCACCACGGTCACCGATCCCCCACACGGCGTCGGTGCGGGCGAGCAGGCCCATGCCGGCGAGGATGCCGGCCAGTTGGTCCCACCGCAGCGAGGCGGAACCCGCCGTCTCGTCGGAGTCGCGGAACAGCAGGTCATCGCGCAGATGCACCCGGGTGGGAATCTTGAGAACGCCCTTTCGGGGATCGACGCGGGCCTTGGCCAGCGCGAGCCGCTGCGACCGGTCGACCATCGTGTCGGTGAGCCATCGGGCGAAGTCGCGCAGTGACCTGTCGTGCCATCGGTCAAGCTGGTCGGCCAACCACCGCGGCGCCAGCTGCTCGTAGCGGTCCTGTGCCTCGTGTCCCTCGAAGCCGTGCAGCTCCCGACCGGCCAGCTCACGCACACGGCGAGCGCCGAGGGCCAGCACGCTGAGGTCGCGCACGGGAGTCTCCAAGCCCAACAGCCCCGGATCGTGCTCGGCGGGCACCGGCCGTCCCGTGCTGTCCATGGTTCGTGGCAGCCCATCCCGGAACGCTCCGACGGTGCTGTCGGGTAGCAGGTCCGCGAGGTGTGCGGCCAGCTCCGCGCGGGGCGTGAGCCCTTGGATGCCGTTGACAAGCCAGGCCCAGAGGCTCCGCCACGCCGTGACGGAGTAGTTGCGCAGGATGAGGCCCCGCCACTCGTCGGACAGCTCCAATGCGGACAGGACCGGGTCGCTCATCGCCTCCGGCTCGTATGCAAGAAATCGCGACACGTCACGGGTTACCCGGCGGACCTCCGTCAGCTGAATGACGCGGGCGATCATGCGCAGCGTCTGCCGGCGGACACCGGCCCGCGTCGCAGGCGTCTCGGCGTCCGAGGCGGCGAACAGTCGGGCGAGCCAAGCGCCGTCCGCGCTGGTGGCCGAATGGCAGATGCACAGCGACTCGTAGGCGTCGAGCGTCGCGTCGTCGAGGGTCCGCCTGCTGACCAGGTCAAGCACGTCGCCGAGCCCCTGAGCGACAGCACCGGTATCCATCTGGTCACCGGGACCGATGTCGTCGGCTCTGGTCACGATTCGAAGCAGAACCTCGGAGCCCCGGTACGCCGGCCAGAAACCCCAATTCGGCTTGGCGTAGACACCCGGCGCGGCCAACTCCGCCACATCCACGCCGCCGTCGGACCCCCGCCTCAGGATCTCGTCGTATCCGTGTGGTCGGGACAGCGCCTCGTGGGCGAAGCCGGCGGCGCGGTAGTGACGCGCCGACACCGCCCCAACGACGACCTCAGCCCGGCGCAACAGGCTCTGTGCCGCGCTGCGGGGCAAGCCCCGCCTCTGCGCCTCCGCGGAGATCAGGCCGTGAAGCGCGTAGTAGCGGGCGTTGAGAGTAACCGTCGTGACCCCGGGCACAAGCCGATCTACAACGTTCATGGTGAACCGCTCCACCGACAGCGGAAACCGGCCCGCGTAAGTCCTTGATCCTGAAGACGACCACCCAGGACCAGTCACCACGGCCGCCAGTCTGCCGCCGGCTCCGACTCGGCGCAAGCACGGACGAGCGTCGAGGTGATAGCCAGGGTGACGACGTTGGAGACAGTCTCTCCGGCTGGCCGCCGCCGACGCCGTACATCCCGGGGCCAGCTCGTCGAGTGGCTCGGCACCGGCCCTCGTCATTGCGCCATGGACTGCGGGAGGTATCCACCCTGGGGACATCTCAGTCAGAAGCGGCAAGCCGCCTGTGGCCTCGTCCTCCGGCACTCCAAATCACTGATCTTCCGGCAGAGGGCACGATCATCGGGGCGCAACGCTCCATAGGTGCATGAGACCATGGGCGCCGCGCTCTTGCCCTTATGGGACAGAAGGTCGTTGAGCGCCATACTCGCTGCAGAGACATCCGCCTCTTAGCCCCAGATCGCTATGGCCGGGCCTGGACCGAACAGTTGGTCTTCGATGAGGCGGATCTCCTTGATCCTGCTTCCCTTATCCAGCTCGAAGGTGAGCCAGCCGCGAACGCAGTCTTTCGGCAGGACTGTGGCGGAGTAGGGCAGGGCAGGCTGCCGCGGTTCGGGAGTGATGTCGGCGGGCTGTAGTTGGTAGTCGTCGGTGGTCTTGAGCTGCCAGGAGCTCCAACTCGGGGTCGGCAGGCTCTCCCCCGTGGTGGCGTTGCAGATCTTCACATCGGCCGGCACCCACACTTTGCCCTTGTCGGGCTCGGAGTCCGCCTGTCCGTCAAATTTGGCCGAGTAAATGGTTACTTTCCAACCAGCGCCGGTGAATGTCTGGCCGATCTTGAGCCGGGCCGGGCCCTGGTCCTCAGTCGGGGATGGCGACCTGTCCACAGCGGTCGGGGTTCTCGTGGCAGGCGCGGCCGAACTGGCCTGCGAAACTGGACCCCGCGGTGCTGGTGTATCGGCGCTGTTGCCGCAACCGGCAAGGAGGACCGCCGCCGTGGCGACGGCAGAAAGTGAGCCTGCCTTCATGACCCGTAATCTACCGTCCCTTGTGGGGTGTCGCAGTGAACGCCTCAAGCGGCTACAACACCGTCGTGCGGACGAACGGCGCCGGGCTCTGCATCGACGTCGAGTGGGTACGCCGCCACGCCGGGAAGGGCTTCCGCGTTCATCCCGCCGGTGGGTCCTGGAACGAACCTTCGGCGGCCTGATGCAGCACGGTGACTCGTGTGTGACTACAAAACCCTCCCTCGGCGCCCCTGCGACGATGATCCGTTGGGCGAGCCGACGCTGGTCGCTGGTGAAGTACCTCGGGTGGTGCCGAGGAAAACCAAGGGCGACCCGGGGAGGAGAATAGCCATGACGGGACGAGACAGACGATCAGCAACCCGCTTGCTTACGCCCCTGTCTCGTGCAGCGGCCTTGCAGCCGCTCGAGAGAGACCCTCGCCTTCCACGATGGCTTCTTGCAGTTGCCTGACGAGTTGGCGCAGGCTCGCGTCGAGGTCGACCTGGTCTTTCGTCTGGGCGATGATCTCGTCGCGTACGTTGTCGACGAACGGCTGCCAGGTGTCGCGGGCGAGCCGCGTGCATTCGGCGATGACCTGTTGACGCATCTCGGCCGCGGCCTTGTCCTGGTTCAGGCGCGTGCGATTCGCGAGGTGTTGGTCGACGAACTTCGTCAGGTAGACGGTGAGGGGGAGCGCGGCTTCGACGGTGCCGAGGTACGGCTTCACCTTCTCGGCCATCTTTAACGTCTTGGTCTGCTTGCCGGCGGTCTCCCCGACGTCCTTGGTCATGGTCTTCAGCACGCCGAGCAGCATGCCCCCGATGTTCTTGGTGTGTTCCGAGATCTGGCCTAGCCCGTCCGGCGCGGTGGCGGCGTTCTCCCCGGACTTGAGTGTCCCGACCAGCGAAGCGAAGCCGGCCCAGGTGGGGAGTGCGCGGTCTCGCTCCTTGCCCTTGCGGATCGACTGCCGCAACCGATCTAGGTGGCCCTCATTCTTGGCGAACCACTCGCCGACCGTGCGCTGCAGGTCGTCGGCGGCGGAGCCGGACTCCCACGACCGCCGCAGCACCTCGTCGATGAGACCTTCGAGGCCGGCCTGAGCGGCCCGGTCGAGGTTGCCGAGCTGCCTCTCCCATTGGCCGCGGCGATCGACGCCGTGGGCTGCCACCCTGGCCTGTTCCGCGTAGTCCGCCAGTTGCCCGCGCAGTACGGACAAGGTCTCGTCCAGCACCGCTGACCAGTACCGTTGCCCGGCCGCATGCCGCCACTCCGGCAGGGCCGACGGGGACACCGCCCCGAAAGCGTTCGTGAGGTCCTGCATGCCGTCCCAGTCCCGGAACTCGTCCCAGGTGTCGCGGCCGAGATCGGTCACCGGCCCGGCGGTCTGGAACGGGTCCTGCGAGACGACGAAGACCGGCACCCGATCGTCCAGGCCGAACAGGTCCCGCAACTCGCGGACCTTGCGGTCACCGAGTTCCCGGTACCCCGCGGGGTCGTACTCCGGGTTCCCGAAGGCCTCGTCGAACCGGGAGATGACGAACCACATCGTCCCGGCCGGCCAGCCCCGCGTGAACAGCCTCCGGAGCACGTCACGTTCGGCGGTCACCAGCTGCGGGGTCAGCACCGCGATGCCGACGTCGGTGAGCCCGACCGCGGCCATCGCGCGGGAGCTGTTCTTTTCGCGGACGCCCGACGCGCCGACGTCGAATCCGGGGGTGTCGCGGACGATGCACGTACCCAACTCGACCTCGTTGACCTCGAAGGTCTCGTGACGTGCGCTGATCGTCAGCCAGCCGGGAACGTCGCGGCCCGAGTCGACGAGCAAGCGGCGCAGCAGGGAGCTCTTGCCGGTGTCGTAGGAGCCGAAGAGGGTCACCACCGGTTGGTCCCGCTTCTGGAAGGCGCCCCAGTCGTCGGCGTACCGCCCGGGCGATCCACCGGGAAGCCGCCCCAGCCAGTCGCGCACCGCGTCAATGTCAACCACTGTAATCCGTTCCTTCCATTTCTTCCGCGGCCACGATCAGGGCATCGGCCACCTCGACACGTACCTTCGCCGATTCCATCTGCTCGACGATCGACGATTCCCGGGCGAGGTGTTCATCGAGCAGCGCTTCGAGGTCCCCCGTCCGCTGCTCGAGGTAGGAGACGTGACCTCCCCACTGCTCATCGCGCATGATCAGATCGACGATCATCGCGGCCGTCTCGTCGATCTTCTGCCACGCCAACTCCTGCCGCTCCCGGTGCTGGCCGGCCTTCTGGGCGTCGGTGGCCATCTCCGCGATGTCCACGGCGGAGGCGATGGCCCCGAGGACGAGCCCGACCCGGGCGACGTTGGCGCCGCCCTTGACCGCGCCCCACGGTTTGAACTTGTAGTTGAACTGCTTCAGGACCGTGTAGAACGCGTCCCGGTTTCCGAGGGCTTTCGCGAGCGGCGCAACGGCTCCTGCGACACTGCCGGCGCCCGCGACGATTTCCTCGTACCAGGCGGTTCCCTGGGCCTGGAACTCTGCCGCGGGCTCGGGCGCCACCTGGAGTTCGGCAGCGCGAATCTCGCGACTGATCGTCGGGAGGTGATCGCCATGCCACTCGGCCAACCGGCGTGCCGCGTCGTCGCGGTAGCGTTCAAGATCAGCCTCGACCTGCGGTGTCTTCCACCAGGACTCGACGAGGCTCGTCATCTTCTGGGCGTCCTTGCGGTCGAGGTCCGCGACCGCGGATTTCGCCGGCACCGCGTGGCGGTCCACCATGCGCCGGGCGTCCTCGCGCAGTGAGCTCTCGACAATCATGGCGTCGCGCACCGCGTCCCGGAGGCTGGCGATCAGCGGTTCCAGGTGGCTCAGTGCCTTCTCGCCTTCGGCCAGCACCTGGTGCAGCGTATGCCGGTGACGCTTAAGGGCAGTGACCGCCGCGTCGAGGGCGGCCGAGCACGTCGCCTCGGCCAGCCGCTCGTCGGAGAGGCCGGACAGGGCGCTCGTCAGTGCGGCCACGCCGTCCCACAGCCGATGCTCGTCGAAGTCTGCGGGCTGGGCCGTTGCCGCCCCACCGACCAGGCCGAACGGATCCCCGGACAGGCAGTGGATCCGGTCGAGCTCCACGTCGGCGCCACGCGCGGCGAGGGCCGCGCGTAGCTCCTCGCGTTTGCGGTTCTGCAGATGGAGGAAGTCATCGGGTGCGGTCAGCGGATCGACGCCCAGCTCGTCGCACCGGTTGATGAGAAACACCATCCGCCCGCCCTTGGCGGCGGTCATCTCCGTGCCGCGCAGGAGCTCCTCCAGCATCGAGGTGTTGCCGACCAGCAGGTTGACGTGGACGACGACGAGCACGAGAGCGCCCTCGGTGATGGCCTCGAGCGCGGTGGCGTCGTGCTCGTCGTGTCCGCTCTGCAGGCCGGGCGTGTCCACGAGATCGAACCCCGGGAACCGGTAGCGGGTCGCGGCCGTGGTTGCCGGCAGCGCCCGGGTGTCGAACGCGGTGTCCGGCCGCAGGCCACCGTCCATCATGATCCGGTGGACCAGCGACGACTTACCCGAGTTGTAGTCACCCAGCACGGCGAAGGACGGCCGCGCCCCGCGGACGCGCCAGAAGGCTCGGACGACGTCGGCCAGCGCCGGGTCACGCCGGGCCGCGTCCTCAAGGTCGTGGCGCCAGGAGTAGATCTGCGCCGGCGTCGGTGACCGCCACGCCGCGGTCACGGCGTGTGCAAGCCGCGTGCGGTCCGCCTCCTGGCGACTCGCGTACGCCTCGCGCACCGCCTCGCTGATCCGCACCGGCTGGTGGTCGACGCCGGACTCCAGCCAGTCCTCGCCCAGCAACGCCCGGTTCACCTCGGCCGGGGTTTCCCCCATCCGGCGCTGTGCCCGCCGCAGGACGTCGGTCACCGCCGGCGTGGGCCGAACCGCGTCGGCGTAGGTCCGCAGGCTGTCGAGTAGCCGCGTGATTCGGGCGCGCGCCATCCGACGCTCGATCGCGGCGCTCAGCGACTCACCGACCGTGGGCCCCAGCGACGTCCACGCGGCTCTGCGGCTGTCCTGGACGAGCGCGTCCTCGTAGGCGACGAAAGTCCGGTCCACCGCCCGATGACCTTCGGCGATGGCGTCGGCCTTTGCCTTCCGGGTCTGCTCCGCGCCCTCCTCGCTCGCCTTCTTACCGAAGTACTTCCCGACCTGCGTGACGATGCCGATGCCGGCGAACGTGGTGGCGAGCACCCAGCCTGCGGGGTTCCAGATGAGCGGCAGCGCAAGGGCGCCGAGACCCACCGCGATGCTCGTGCCCTGGGCGGCGTCACCCGCCAAGCTGCCGCCCTTGTCACCGGCGATCGTCGCGGCGTGCACCGCGGCCGGCCCGCTCGCAGCGGACTCGTCGTCCACCGCGATCTCCAACTCACGCTGCAGGAACACCTGCCGATCCGCCCACACGGCCTGCGCCGCGGTGGTCATGGCTCCTTCGTCATACGTGGCCGCCCGAAACTCGGGCTCGCCGAACGCCTTGCGCTCGGCGAAGGCCCGCTGAATCGCGTCGTCCACGTTGACCTTCGCCTGCCGATGGCAGCCCGCCAGGTGCGACGCGGCGAGATGCCGGACGAAACGGTCCAGCGACCCCTTGGGCGGCGAGGTGTACGGGCCGCCCCGCGCCTGCTCGGACAGATCGACCAGGTCTCCGCTGAGCGCCGCGTCGTGCTGCCACTGGGCACGTTCGGCGTCCTCCGGATAGCCCAGCACGGCGAACAGCGACTCGACCCGCCGCTCCAGGGACTCCGCCTCCCGCTCGAGTTCGGCCGCCAGGTCTTCGAGCTCGCCGATCCCGCGGCGGCACCGTGACCGGATGTCCTCGCGCAGCGCGGTCAGCCGCAGATCGGCGCCGCCCTCCGCGATCGAGGCGGTGATAAGGCGCTCCAGCTCGGGAAAGTTTGACCAGCGGTCGAGGTAGTCCGTACCGAAACGCTCCCGTTCGTTGTGGAAGTCCTCCGGGAACGGACCGCGGAACGGGGTCGCGGCGCGCGCGTACAGGGCCCGCTGGCTCTGGATCGCGACGACCGGGACGTCGAACAACCCGATCTGGGCGAGCTGGGTCCGGATGTTGTCGGCGTGCTGGCGAACCGTCTCGGACAGGTGCCGGCGGCCGGACTCCCGGACCACCGCCGGGTGATGCCAGCGCCGGTTGCGGGAGTTGAGGACGGCCACCACCGGCTTTCCCCGGTCGAGGACCCAGGCGGCGATCTTCTCGAACTCCATCGCCTGCTGGGACTGGCTGTCGAAGCACAGGAGCACGATGTCGGCGATCTCAACCGCCGCACGGGCCCGGGCTTCGAGTACATCACGACTCTCGGAGGCGCCCCAGCCGTTGATCCCGGGTGTGTCGAACAGCCGGCAGTCCCGCCACCCGACATGGCGCACCTCGGTGGTGAAATCGTTGTCACCGGGCGAGACGTACGCCCCGTCGAGCCGGCCGAACACCGACAGCAGGGTGCTCTTCCCGGCGCCGGTCCGCCCGAAGAACGCGATGTTGAATGTGCCGAGCGACTCCCGCTCACGCTCAAGGTGACGCCGCAGCTCCGCCGGAAACCCCTGGACGAAGTCTTCCAGCCGAGCGATCGAGCCCGGGCCCTGGCCTTGAGTGAAGGCGGCGACCAGGTCGTCCGTGATGTCGTCCAGGTGCATCAGTTCCGCGCGTCCCTGCTCGACGGCCGACCGAACGGCCTCCTCGAATGACCGCACCTCTGTCGTCAACTCATCATCACTTTCGCTGCCTGACGGGCCACCGCTCGAATGCACCCTCAACTTGCCGGCGACCACACACCGAGAAGTTGTCTACGGGATGCGTGGCGATCTTGTCCAGCGTGAAGCTGAGATCAAAGCCCGTCTGCCGGGGGGAGAATTCCAATGCTTCACCTGATCAGGCGCAGCGGTGCCGGCCAAGCGATGATCGGGTACTGCTCGACCGGGTCGGAAACGGCTGCGTGGGTGGCCGCGTCTCGTCCGCGGACGGGGACGCGGATTCGGTAGGCCCCAGGCCCGGCGGCGGTCAGGGTCGGGATCCGGTCGGGTCCACCACTGCGGCGCAAGGCCACTGGGATCTTCGCCGCAGGGAGAACGATGTTCACGAGCAGCGGCACGACCCCAGTACCGAGATCCGGACGCCGCACGAAGGGCAGAACGCCGTCCCTCGTGTGGCAACCTCGGGTGGCGCTTGTTTTGTCAGGGATGGCGGAGCTCCATCGGATTTCGCCTTACGGGGCGAAGCCGCTTGCTGTAGCGCTTTGCGGGTTTTCGGACCGATTCGCCCTTTCTTGGTCTTAGCGCGGCGCCGTTTGACGGCCAGGCTCTCGGTACCAGGTATCGAGATACCAGGCGGCGGAAGAATGCTCCTCACCAGGTCGGTCGATACATTCGACCATCCCATGTTGCGGAGGTGACGCGAGATCTCCCAGGTGGCCCACAACGGCCGGCGCGCATGAATTATAAAAACCGCCCGGCGAATTTCCTCGAGAGGAGGGCGAACCTCAACAGGTCTGGGTGTCGCAGCGACCACTATCTCCTTGCGGGGCTTCGGGATGCGCTTGATTCGGGATTGTACCCGGCGTACGGCAAGAGAGATTTCTTTCGATGTCAGGCGAGCCCAACCGTCGCCCTTGCGGTGAAGAATTTTTTGCACGGATTCCTGCGCCTTCGAGCGCAGGATGACGGCAATCTCACTCTCGAGTTCACGAACTGACGGCTTCGGTGCGCGACGGATGCCTGCCGAAGCCGCGGTCGCCTCCGCCTTGCCTCGTCGCCGGGCAGGGGGCTTGGATTTGATAACCAGGGGTGCGGAAGAGCGATCAGGTGTGGCCAGAGCCCGGTCCAGCCACGCGTCAGGCCCGTGATCGGAAGCTTCGTCGTCAGTCCTGTCATCCGCCGGGGACGAGCCACGACCGAGGTACCAATCGTTGATTGTGCGGCCCCTGACCACCGCGCCCCTTTCGAAGCAGCCATCGGGACTCCAGGATGCCAGCTGTCGCGTGGGAAGTCATCCTTCACGCGGCCGGGTCGTTGTGGATGTAAGCATTCGTCCACTGCCGTGAGCTGAGGGCAGTCTGTGTGGTGGACCAAGCGCCGTCCACACCGTCCGCTGGCCTACCACAATGCCCGGGCCGGGCCTGGTGCAGGTGGATTGAGTCAGTCAGCCGAGAATGTGTCGGGTTCGCGTCGCGCGGCGTAGCGGTCGAGCAGGATCGGCACTCCCGTGTGCACCCACCATGGAACGTGGACGGCACCGGCAGACATGCCGTGGCCCGGGTCGAACTCGGGGACGTATATCGCTCCGGCGTGGTCGTGCCACGGTGCCGATTCGCGGCTGGTGAGATGTTCGCCGACAACCTGCTCGATGGTGTCCATGATGAGCGTCCGTAAGTCGAACCAGTCGTCTGGCAGCGGCGTGTCGGCGAACCGCGCGCGAAGTTCTCGCCACAGGTAGAAATCGCCGCGCAGCGAGTACTGGATCGGCTCGCGCTCAAACAAGGAGCCGACGCTGTCTGTGTCGACGGACGGCGGACACCGAACCCAGACGGCCGCGCGGGTTCGCTTGTGCATGGCTTCGTCGAATGCGACGAGCCGCACCTCGTCGACGCCCGTCTCGGCGGCCGCGATGGTCTCGATCGCCGCCTCGATGGCATCGGCGTGTGGCCAACCGCGGACGCCGGTGCTGATCAGCGGGAACGCGACGCTGCGCGCGCCCAGTTCGTCGGCGACCTTCAGCGCGCGGCGGTAACACGACTCAAGCAGGGAGCGGTCGCGCTGCCCGGCGTGGTAGTTGGGGCCGACGGTGTGGATGACCCACCGGGCGGGCAGGTCGCCTGCTGTTGTCCATCCGGCGTCGCCGGTGGCGAGGCCGTTAGGAAACCGGGCGATGCAGTCACGCAGGATCGCCGGGCCTCCGCTGTGATGAATCGCGCCATCCACACCGCCGCCTCGCCGCATGGCCTTGTTCGCCGCGTTGACGATGGCGTCAACGTCCTGCGTCGTGATGTCCCCGAGAACGGCGGTGATGACTGGCACGGCATCAGTCTGCCCGGAGGCACCGACAGTGCAGCGACCACCCCGGTACAAAGCTTCCCGCTCCTGCCGCTCGCGGTGCAGCCGGAACGGTGACTACGTTTCGGGAGCGTGGAGGTGCTGCTGAGCGGCGGGCCCAATGAGCGCCAGGTGGTGCCCGGCGTGGGGAGACCGCCGTGTGGCGGGCCTGCCTGCGCGAGATCAAACCCGCGTACGGCCACCGGCGCGGCCGTGACCCACGCGTCTACCGACACCGCCCTGACTGTTGCCAGCCCTACCCCGAGGCGCCCTGGACCGCCGCGAATGACCCGGCAGCCCGCCGAGACGAAGCGGCAGCCAAGATCATGGTTGGGCTCCCGCTGCACGCCCACATCGCCGGCCAGCCCTGGGGAACAAGAGGTCGGCTTGGGTGGCCAGCAACGGCGACACGATCAGTGCGGCCCAGCCAACCGGGCGCCTCGGCGACGAATAACAATTGTTGATGCACCTCCACGAGTGCTTGCACGTGCAGGCCCCCGTCGCTGTCCCTCAGCCAGCGGGCCCGGTCGGTGAGGGTGAGGTGTGCCAGGGTCAGCACGCTGGAGGGCCAGAGCGTCGCGTCGGAGGTCCCCATCGAGCGCGAGACTGGAGCGGCCACATTCGCGAACCTCGTAGCCGAACTCGAACACGTCACACAGCCAAATCGACCTGCTCGGCTATGTCTGAACGAACCGCGTCGGCTCCTGCAGGACAGCGGTTGCGCCGCCGAGGTCGGCGAGGCGAGACGCTAACGTCGCCAGCGCGAGCCGCTCCGGCAGGGCTTCGCTGAACTTGAGTCCGTCAAGAGCTTTCTTGTTGACTTCGGGCAAGCACAGACGCTGATCTGCGTCGGCGATGAGGGTCCGCCATTCTTTCCGAGTGAGATTCGCCCGTAGGCGGACCTGGCAGTCGTCGAAGCGTTGGACCGGGTCGACCACCTCGGTCAACGTGGCCGCCAAGGTGGCGTTCGCGCGGAAACCGGCCCAGGTCCACCACCGTAGGTCACCACCATCCCGATCGCGGAGGATTACGCTGCCCCCCGGATGTACCAGCGAGGATCGTTCATCCCGTTCGTGAGCGAGCCGCTTCGCTGCTCGCTGAGTGAGCTTCACAGGGGGATCAGCACCAAGAAGTACCTCCCGCATGGCGCGGCTCAGCTCGAATCCAAGACCTGCCCACCCCCCGGTCATCCAGCGAGCCTTTCCGCCACTCTCGGCGGGTTCGACGAAACAGCGCCGGCGCCGCCAGTCGATGTAGGTGACCCGCCAACTTCGCCCGTTGAGTAGCAGTCGACGGTCGCCCTGCACCTCCTCCGTGAGCAGCGCGGGGTCCACGCGGCCCAGCTCATCGCGGCCCACCAGGACGGTGAACTCGGGTGCTCCGACGAATACCGCTGTCATGCCCATGAAGTGTCGGTGCCCGAAGCGCCGTTCAGCTTCGGGACCGATGTAAAGCATGTCGCTGTCGCTGTCGAGGTAGCCCTGATCGATCAGATGGCGAAGGATCGGGGTGGCGCCGCGGCCGAAGGGGTCGAGACCGTTCCACCACTGCGGCCAGTTCTGGTCTCCCACTCGGTGTTCTTGCAGGCAGAGCGCGAGCATCTGCTGGGCGACGATGTGCCGTGGCTCTGGCGGGGCGACGACTGGCTCGACCCATCCGCGGCCCCAGAGCACCAGCAGGGCCGCTGCCTCCAGCAGGGCGTCGCCGCTGCGGGTGAGAAAGAGGCAGTTGCGGATGCTGCCAGGCCGCCGACCTGTGCGCCCGAGTCGTTGCAGGAATGAGGCCACGGTCGAGGGGGCGTCAATCTGAATGACACGGTCGAGATCACCGACGTCGATTCCCAGTTCGAGTGTGCTGGTCGAAACAATGACACAGTCGCGTGCCTCGGCGAACGCCTCTTCCGAGCGTCTTCTTTCGTCAGCGGACAGCGAGGCGTGTGACAGGAAGGTAGTGATGCCGCGATCCCGCAGAAGACTGCCGAGCTGTTCTACGGCCTGGCGGGATTCGCAGAAGACCAGCCGTTTCTCACCGGAGTGCAGCCCGGCGAGCACGGTGGCAGCATTTTGCAGGGATCCGACGAAGTCGAGTTCGATTTCACCCGGCGGAGGTGTCACCGTAGTCGCCGTCGCGGCGACCGGCAGGTCAGGAGCGATGACGCTTCCGGCCCGAACACCCGCGCCAGAGCCCTGCAGCCAGGTCAACAGGCGATCCGGATTGCCCACGGTTGCCGAGAGCCCGATCCGCTGAACGGGGCGGCCGATCAGGTGGGTCAGACGTTCCAGGACGGCGAGCAGATGCCAGCCACGGTCGTCGCCGGCAAAAGCGTGCACCTCGTCGACGACCACGGTACGCAGACCGGCGAAGAACGCCCAATGGTCGACGTTACGGCTGACCAGCATCGATTCCAAGGATTCCGGCGTGGTCAGGAGCACGTCCGGGCGGGCAGCCAGGATGGCCCGCCGTCGCGACGCGGTGACGTCGCCATGCCAGAGCGCGGCTCGCCGTCCCAGCCAGTCGGCGTAGCGTTCCCAGCGCGGCAGCAGATTGTTGAGCAGAGCTTTGAGCGGGCAGAGGTACAGCACGGAGGTACCAGACCAGCCCTCGGCTGCCATCCGGGACAACAGCGGAAACGCTGCCGCTTCGGTTTTGCCCCCAGCGGTCGGGGCGAGGAGGAGGGCGTCCTCGCCAGCCAGAAGCGGCCCCACAGCAGCTTCCTGCAGGGGTCGCAGACCCGGCCATTGCAGGGAGTTGACGATGTGGTGCAGCAGCACGGGATGCAGCAGGTCGGCGGTCACACGTCTAGTTTGATGTCGTCGGCGCTTGCGGCGTTGCGTTCCACGTCGGTCATCTCCGCTGCCGACATTGTGGGCGCGTAGTGCTGCCTCGGGTCGAAGTCCGGGAACTGGTCGACCCTGTCGAGGACATCGCCCACCAGCTTCTTCAGATACAGGCGCGGCACGATGCCGACCTTTCCACCCAGGCCGCCGGCAACGGCACGAGCCAGCTGGTCAAGGTACGCGCCGTCGACCAGAGTCCGTATCCGGTCGGGAGCAGTTGACCCGGCGGCGTAGAGATCCCGAACGCGGCCACCCAGCTCGACCAGGGACCCGATCGTGAAGCCCGGCAGACGGATCTGCACGGCCCTGGGGTTGTCGAATCTGGGATCCGTGCCGAAGTCGACGGCAAGCCGTTGCGCCAGCGGAGCGAGCCGTTGCACGCCCTGCTGCCCGTCGTAGAACGCAGGCGTGCCGGTGATGACGAGATGCAGCCCGGGGAAGCGTCCGGAGTGCACCTCGTCGATCATCTGGCGCAGCGCATTGAGTGCCTTGTCCCGGACGTCGCCACGGACCCGTTGCAGTGTCTCGACCTCATCGAGGACAACGACCAACCCCGGATGGCCGGCGTCCCGCAGGACGGTGAGCAGCCCCTGAAGGAAGGCCATGGCGCCGAAATGGTCGAGCTCGCCACGGATTCCGGCGGCTCCTTTCGCCGACGCCGCGACCTGTGGCTGTCCGGCCGTCCATGCGGCCAGCCCGTCGGCGACGACGGTGTCGCCCGAGCTCAATGCCGCCCGGTAGCCACGCAACGCCAGTGCGAAGAGCGGGGAGTGCTTGCTGACCTGGGCGAGCCGCTGTTCGAGGAGCCGATCCACCGCCGCGCCCACGTCTGCCTCCGCAGCGGGATCAGCTTCGAGCGCATCGGCCTCCAGCGTGAACAGCCAGGAGTCAAGAACAGCGCGGAACGCGCTGGATGGTATCGACGCCGTCCGCATGGACTCGGTGATGCGCCGGTACACGGTCTCCAACCGGTGCAACGGCGTCTGGGTCTCGGAGATCTGTACCTCGGCCGCGGCGAAACCGCGGCGGAGAGCCCGCTCGGCCAAGTGTCGAGTAAAGAAGGTTTTGCCAGCGCCGTATTCGCCCCGCACCGCCTTGAACACGGCGCCGCCAGAACTGACCGTGTCGAGCTCGCCGTCGAGAGCGGCGGAAAATCGGTCGAGGCCGACCGCGAGCAGGTCGAGTCCGCTCTCCGGAACGGTTCCACGGCGAAGCGCATCGATCACCTCGCGTCGGCGCCGCTGGGAGACGTCCAGCGTCACGAGGGCACCTCGAACTGCTCGGACAGGAGCGTGACGTCAAGCATGACCGTGCCGGTCGCTGGTTCGACGGCCAAAACGGCGTACCCCTCAATGTTGAGCAGTTGCTGAACCTGCGTCAGCGCACCCCGGAGCCGGGTCTGTGCCACTCCTAGGGCTTGGGCTGCGAGGGTTGGCGCCAGCCGGTTGGCAGCTGCCCCCACCAGCGCGTCGATGATGCTCGCAATCTGATCGTCGGTGACGATGAGGCGGCCGTTGATCCTCCGCTGCGCCTTGTAGACCGAGCTGGTCACGACGGCCTGGCCGAGTGTCACCGCCGGTTGCTCGGTGGCCTGCGGGCCCAGGTCGAACAGGGCCGGCCTGTCCTGTCGATCTCCGCGGCTCTTGGTGATCGCGGCTTTCGGGGCTGGCGGCTCGGCAGGCAGCCACGGAGCGGCCGCGGAGGTGAGCCACCAGGAGGGTTCCTGCGGCGGCAGCAAGTCCAGGCCGGCCCGGTTGCGGGTCTCATCAGGTACGAGCACGGCGACCGGGACGACGACCTCCGCTGCGCTCGCTCCCCCGTGGTAGCCGGCCTTCAGGGGCCCGTACCTGAGGGTCTCGTCGACGGCCAGGACGGCTCGGTGGCCATCGGTGAGGACGCGAGGGCCGCTGACCTCGATCTCGTCGTCCTGGACGGGAGCGGTCGCCGGGCGAGAACGAGCACTGGAAATATTCGGGTACGAACGTTGTGCGCCTTGGCGGCGTTCGACGATGTGACCGTGGTCGGAGGTCACGACGACCGTCCGCCCTGCGGCTGCAGCCCGAGCGAGAAGCGGTTCAAGATGCTTGACAGCGTCAGCGGTCCAAACCGTTCCCGCAGGGTCGCTGCGGTCGAGTGCGTCGTCGATCGTGTTCAGAACGACGGTCACCAGCGACAGCTCGATGTCATCGATGGCGCTGCCGACGTCCGGGCTGACCGACCAGCCTGCTGCCGTCGTATCCACTGCCTTTTTATGGAAGAGCCGTGCAGTGATCTTTCCGCCTTTGGCGGTGATTTCCGCGTACCCGTGCTGTTCTTCGGACTGCTGCCCGCGGGTTAGGCGGCCGGAGAGCAAAGAGGCACGACTCACCTCGGTGACTGACGGCAACGCCGCGAGCGCTGCGGTCCTCCGGCGGTTGCCGGCTCCTGGCAGGGCAGCCTCGAGCCAGCCGAGACGTGTAGTCGCGTCGGACAGGATCTCCGTCGCGACAGCGGCGCTCATACCGTCGAGGACGAGCAGCAGCACGGGGGCCTTGCGGGCGAGCGGGATGACGCAGCCTGGTAGCAATTGCTCTAGGTACCAGATGGTTCCCGAGTCGGCGGGCACGCCGCGGCTGGTAGGGATTGACGCTGAGGCGAGCGCCCGGGCGAAGCGACGTTCCTGGGCGCGACGTCGCTTCTGCGCGGCCGTGACGACGGCGTGGAGTGCGCTTGACAGGCTCGGATCGTCAACGCCGCCGAACGCGTCGTTGATCGCCGCGTCAGCCCATGCCGCGTTGTCGAGGTACTGGCGCACGAGAGCGCCAAGCGCACGGGCATCCGAGGCAGCGCCGGGCGGAGGATCAACTTCAGAGAGCCACCGGACAAGTCGTACCGCAGCCTCGAAGGGAACGCGAAGTGGCGTTTTCGCTCCGAGCCGGTGCTTCTGAACTGCTGCCCAGGCGGTCTCGACGGTGTTCGTATTGTCGAGATGGCCAGGTGAAGCGATTGCCCGACGCAGGGCGTCGGCAAGCGCGACAAATCGTGCCCGTAACCCGCCGGCGAGAAGGTCTGAGTAGCGGGCCAGCGGCTCGGCCTGGATCTGCGCGAGAATCACGTCGGCCCGGTCGAGGGAGCGCGCAACGTCGTCGTCGGCGCGCCGATCGTGAATCAGGTCGGACAACAGTGTGTCCGCTGCTTGCCCGAGTGCGGCCAACGCGACCGGCGAAGGGCTGGGATCGCCCCACCGCGGTTCGAGCCGGACCAGAGCAAGTTGGGCCTGATGCGCTGTCGGCGGGTCATATCGGTCAGCGGTCAGCAAGCGGAGGACCAGCCCGAGCGGTACGACGTCGGCGAGCTCGCCGCGAGACAGCAGCGCACGTATCGGGCCTGCCGCCGAGCCCGCCCGCTGGGCGATCCAGTCAAGCGTGGTGTCGGCGAGCAGGTCTCCGACGCTTCGGCGCAAAGCACCGAGGGAGGCGACGCTCTGCGCAGCGATCGACCAGCGGAGGACGCCGAGGACGTCGGCGGTGTCCGTATCGAAGCCGAGGTGGGTTGCGGCGACGGCGCCAAGCGCGTGGGTGCGGGTGAGTACCCCGGCCGGGGCTGCGGGCCAGCCCGCCTGCGGGGTTGCAGCGACCAAGGCGGTCGCCAGCTCTCGGTTGTCCGGTCGGCTGGTCAGGGCAGGGTCGATCCCGGTGGCAGCGAATCGAGTGCGCACTGCCTCCCACGGGTCAGGGCTGCGCAAGCGCTGCCAGATGAAGTGGGCGAGGATACCGGCGCCGAGGTCGGCGTCGTCACGGTCGGTGACGACGACGAGCCAGTCGCCGTCGCGGTGGTCGCCGAGCAGCTCGCGGGCGGCCAGCGCTGACTCGGCCGCTCGTACCCGTACGGTCTGGCCCTGTTGTTGGAGGTCCGCGGTGATGGCGCGGTCGGGGACGCCACGGATGCCGATGACGCCGCTGCCGTAGTTCTTGGCGCGAGCTTCGTCAACGATGGCGAGCACCATCGATGCGCTCACCCGCGTTGCGGCCATAGCGACGGTCACGGCAGCACTCGCCACGTCACCTCAACGGTGACGTCAGGGTTGTCGTTCAAGAAGGCTTGCAGCTGGTCCATGATCTCTCTGTTTCCCGCTCCGCCTGCCCGGCTGGAACTCCCTGCCTTGGGACCCGACACCACCGGCGGCTTTGGCTTGGGCATAGGACCCGTCGGGGGCGAGGTGCTTCCCGCCAACCAGCTGAAAATCCCGTCCTCGCAGGAGGCAAGCGCCCGTCCAATCGGGACTGGCAACTCGTCCTGCTCCAGAGCGGCCCGTAGGCCGTTCACGACGGCAGCAGCATCCGCGGCGCGGCTTCCCTCGCCCTTCATAGCTTCGCGAAGCGGGTCGAGCCGGTGCCAAGGAAACGCAGTGAGTGCCTTGTCAACAGCGTCCGCCGAAGCCAGAGATTTACCCGCGGCGACTGGAGTCGCACCGCCGAGATCCGCCTTCGCCAACACCTGGACGAGCTTGACGCCGTCCAGGTGACGCAGTTGCTGCATCAGCGCGGAACAGGCTTTGGCGGTCCTCAGCCGGCTACCTTCTGCAATCGCCAGACGTCGGTACGCCGCCTCGATCGCTCCCACCAATCCGGGCGCTGTCTTCGACAGTTCCGCTGCCTTGGTGGCGACCTGCCCTACGAAATCAGCCACAGCGGGCGCGGTGAGATACGCCCCGGCTGTGATGCCGAGCATAGCGCCGGCCACGGTTCGCGCCGCCTCCCAATCACCGGCGGACGGCAGTTCCTGGGTGCGCAGCTCCATCACCGGGGTGAGCGAGCCAGGCTCCGGTACGACCGGGAGCGCCGTCCCTTGTTGGAACCAAGCCCGCTGCCGCAGCGCCGCCCACGCGATGACAACCAGGTCGGCGACCTCGTCCCGCAACCCATGGGCGGGCGAGACGTCCCGGATCCAGCGCCGCAGCTCCGCGACGGTCACCGGACCGTCGGCGGGCTTGCCCTGTTCCTGCGCTCGTCGGCCAAGTGCTCGCTCGATCTCCTGACCCCACGGGGTGAACCGATCGTCGCCGAAGAGGTAGTGCATCTCCGTGGCCTTGCCGACGCCGAGCGGCTCCGCGATCCGTCGTACCACGGCGGCGTCGGCCTGAAGCTCGACGCGCTTCTCGCTGTCCGCCGCGGTCTGTCCGACGTACCGAGCAACGGCTTTGAGGTCGCGGACTTTGACCTCGACGTCGCCTGGCTCGAACAGCGGATGCGCGGGGTAGAGGGCCTTGAACGCCTGGTCGAGCAGGTTGTTGAAGGCCTGACCGAGCGTGGCGCCGACCGGATTGACAGGGGCGAAGCGACGCTCGAAGGAGAACAGCGTCCGCTCGTGTGACGCGTCCTCCATGAGGACGCCCGGGCGCGGTGACGCGGCGCCGTATGCCTGCTGCACCGCGTCCTCCAGGCTGCGCCGCAGCGTGTTTCGCTGGGACTCCAGGATTGACCGGGCCAGGGCACGGTCGGCCTCGTTGAGGTGGTCGGCGTGCCCCTGCCAGCGCTCGGTGCTGCCGTCGAGCAGCCAGTTGAGGATGACGAGGCGTCGCAGTTCGCGGATCTTGTCGTCCGACAGGAACCGCGGCAGCCACACCACGGTCCGCTCCTGCACACCGCGAGCCACCATCTCGTCCAGCCGTTGCAGGTCCTCGGCCGTCGAGTGGCCCGGGTCGTCGAACGGGTGGTCGATGACGATGCGCCAGGTGTCCGGGGCCGCCCGGAAGTGGTCGTCGGACAGCCAACTGCGGTCGCGAACGTTGCCGAAGAGCACATCGACCTTGCGCTTCGAGCCACGCCAGATGAAATCGTACGGGTAGGCACCTTGCAGGTCCTGGGACGCCAGCGTAATGCCCAGGCTTTCGCTGACAAGGTCCTTCAACAGCTCACGGCGCCGGCCCTCGTTGTCCTCGGCCTTGGCCCGCTCCACGATCGACTCGTAGTCGACGTCGGACAGCTGCACCCGGATCGTCGGGTTGCGGTCGTCGCCGTCGAGATGGATCTCCGGAATGTCCCGGGCCCAGGTACGCACCTTGGACAGCACGACAGCCGCCTCACCACCCGGCAGCGGCGACACGATGGAACCGTGGTTGAGCGACGCGAGTCGGGCCGCGGTCAGCGCCATCAGGGCCGGAACCTTCGGGGCGACGGCCGACAACAGGAGGGTCTTGGCCAGCCGATCGTCGGTGCGGAATCCCGGCGGAACCTTCTCGGGCTCCTCGCGCAGGGTCCGCTCGTCGATGCCGTGGATCCCGAGCAGCAAGGGCCGCAGCTTGTCCGTGTAGAGCTTGTTGGCCGACCGGAAGAGAGCAGCCGCCTCGGCGTCCAGCGCCTGCCCGGTCTGCCCCTGCACCACGAGGTCAAAGGAGTCACCGACCGGGATAATTTGGTCGATCGTAAGAGTCTCGCGCCGGTCGACGAGCATCTGCTGCATCACCTTGAGCGCGGTCCGCTCGCGCTGCATGACGCTGGCCAGGCTGCGCAAGGTCGACACCAGGGCCGGAGAGAACGGGTAGGTGAGGCGGAACGCCTTCTCATCGGAGCCCCGATGCCGTTCATCGGTGTTCACGCCGTCGAGCAGCACGTCCCACACCGCCGGCCGGCGGTCGATCGCACCGAACGCGCCCTCGAGCACGGCGGCAGCATCGGCGTCCTTGGGCTGCAGGAGGCGGCGATTGGCCACGTACGGCAGGTTGTCGTCGCCGAGCGGGATGACACCGAACCGGCCTTCCTGGTGGCGGAAGGCGCGGTCGAGCGCGTCCTGCTCCGCGCCGCTGGCGCCCGAGTCGGCGAACCAGCGCCGCAGGTCCATCTGCCGGGCCACAAAGGAGATGAGCGGGATAGGACGACCACCGATGGACGACTCGACCAGCTTGGTGAGCTTCTGCGATTCGCGGCGGAAGAACTCCCGGTCCTGCACCGAGAACGCCAGCCACAGGACCAGCTCGTCCAGGAACAGGACCACGGCGTCGTAGCCGAGACTCTTGGCGTGCGTCGAAATCGCCGCCAGGCCGGTGTCCAGGTCGACGTACTCCGCCTGCTGCGTGTAGGAGCGGAAGTACGTTTCGACCAGGGCCGAAACCAGCTTCTGCCGGCTGGGGCTCGCGGCCGAGGCCGCACGAGCCTCGGCGTAGCGAACAGCATCCCACTCCCCCGCGCCCAGCACGGCAGCCCAGGGATCGGCCGCGCCGCCGCCCTCGCCCCCTGCTTCGCCGTTGAGGCCGGCGAAGAACTGCTGGTCGCCGAGCTGGGCCCGGTAACGTTCAGCGTCTTCGAGAAGAGCATCAGACTTGTGTACGGCGGGCAGCGGCGCACCGGGGCGGCGCTCGGCGATCTGGCGGATGTAACCCTGGAAGAGGGCCTCCTCCATCGTCCGCGCCCCGAGCATGTGGAAGGCGAGTGGCAGGATCTTCCGGTCGGCCAGGACGGGATCGTGGCGCGCCACCACGGGCTGAAGCTCAGCCTTGGAGCGGGCGGCCGGCTCGTGTTCGAGGAGGGCATGCAGCACGGCCATGAAGTGCGACTTACCCGAACCGAACGAGCCGGTGAGGAACGAGCCGCGGCTCGTGCCGGAGGTGATTCCCTCGGCCACCAAGCCCATAGCCGCGTCGAACGCCTCGACAAGTGCATCGGTGACGACATACTCGTCAAGCGTGCGCTGGACCGCGCTGCGCCCGACCGAGTCGGTCAGACGCAGAACGTAGTCCTCCGCGCCAGCACGCTCGGGAATGGTGATGACGTCGCGGAGCGGGGTACTCACGCCTTCTCCTCAAGCTGCATCGTCATGGCTGTCACGACCTCGGTCGGCGTCCTCGGCTGGCGGCCGGCGGCCTCCAGGCACCGAGCTGCTCGACCGTCATGCCCACCTGGTGAGCGCGACCGCGCAGCTGTTCTTCGAGGTAGTCGGCCAGGTTGAGCTGATAGGTGGAGTCGGTCTCGTCGTGCCACTGCCGCACCCACGGCTGAAGCTCCGCAAGACCGGCAACCAGGGGGACAAGCTTATCGTCGGCCCAGCCTTCGGCCTCCCGCTCGGCGATCACCGCGTTCAGGGCCAGGGCCTGCTGAGCGTGGTCCCAGCCGGCCCACCCGAGCAACTGGGTGGGGTCGGTCTCTCGCCCTGCGTCCGGGTAGAGGATAAACCGCTCCTTGGGTACGTCGAGCTTGCCCCGGTGCTGCCACCACGACTGCTTCCGGAAGTCCGCGGACGTGTACTTCGGCGGCACCGGAATCTCACCGACCTTCTCACCCTCGTCCTCGCGGCGCTGCAGCTCCCAGGTGTGCTCCCAGGCTTCACGCTTGCGCAGCCCCGAATCCTTGAGCCGATATGCAGCAAGGAACGGCACGCTTTCAGCGTCCAGCAACGCGGAGAGCTGCTGGGTGACCGACCGGTCCTTGCGACCGTCCCAGAGCTGCAGGACGGAGACGAGGTCCGCATCACGGGTCACGATGTCGGAAAGCTGGGCGACAGACCGCGCGGTAGGCCGCCCCTGCGCATCGAACCAGTACGAGCGTGCCTCCAAACGGTCGAGCAGCCATGCCCGCAACGCCTTCTCGACCCGCTTCTCCCACGGCTCGGTGGCCCACCGCCGCTTGTACTCAGGGCGCTCAAGTAGATTGATGAACTTGTTCGACTCGATCAGATCAAGCCGCCGCTGCACAAGATCACGATACGCTTGCGGCCAATGCGCTGGGATTTCACTGACGGGTTCCGACCCGTGACGCGTGAACCATTCTGCCGACTCGCCATCCCGAATGACTTTCTGGGCAAGTGCAATCTCGAATGCACGCTCCCCGGGGCGGATACCGGGGCTTACGCCCTCCGGAAGGGTCAGATCGTCCGCAATGACGCCGTAGGAACGGTAGACTTCCCAGTCTAGCTCCTCCTGCTCAGAAATCATGCGCGCACGCAGCTCGTCAAGCTCGGCGGCGATGTTAGAAATTGCGGAATCCGACGGCATGGATCCTTCGTCTGCGAGCGAGCTGAAGAGGTCGGCTGACTTCTGGGCTGCCTCGTCGAGCAAGCGGGCCCGAGCCAAAGGCGAAGTCCGAGGCAGCGGGAAGTCCTTTAGAGTCGTACCGGTGAACTCGTAAAATCGTTCCCAGTCCGAGGACGTAAATCCTCCACCCTCGCCCCGAATCCCTTTGTCGTGGCTGTTTTGCTTGAGCCAGAAGCAGGCGGTCGAGGAGTTCAGCACTCCGAGCAGCGCGAGGTGATCGTCCTCCGTCGCCCCTTCCGGTAACTTAATCACCGGCGCCGACTGCTTAAAGACCTTCCCACCCCGATCTAACACAAAATGGTTATGCGTCGCCACAAAAGAAAATGCTATAGAGAGGGATGAGGCGCCCCGATCCTTCGGAAGCTGATGCCACTCATACCATGGTCGACCGTCGCTGAAGTAAGTGCCCTTCGTAAACGTGGCACGGTTGCCCAACTCGGTACGACTTCTCCAAAGGTGGCGCATCCACGCCTCGCAACCTAGGGGCAGGCCTAACTTATGTTCATTGTCGTATGGAAACCACACCGGCACGGTTTGGGCAAGGCTGTAATCCCTCACCCCGTCACCGACCACGAGGCGCCCCGTGTATGCGAGTTCCAGGCGATGAGCACGGGCATACGCAGGCGTGACCATCATCGCGTCATCTGAACCCTGGATTCCGAAAACACCGATTCGATACGTCCGTTCCCCAAGGCGTCCCGCAGCTTTGTTTAACAGTTCCAGGAGGCCTCCTGCGCCGCCTCCGCTAAGGCTCCACGGATGCGTGACGAGAGTGGAGCGTGGCAGTTGGGTCACGGACACATACTCGTTCTCAAACTCATTCTTACCAATGTTCGAAACAATTGATGTCCAGACGGCGCCTTTCTTGGGATCTTCGGGTTGGCCGGGCTCTCCTCGGACGCCGAGCACCGACTTCACCGTGCTACTTCTCGGTGGCTGCCGACGTCCGACAAGGATCACCGTGGGCGTCCCGTGGCCGGGAATGAAAGCGCCGGAGGTATCGACGAGAAGGCGGAGGTCCTGCCGGCTGAGAAAATCCTCGATCAGTCTGGAGCCGAACTCGCGCTTCATGAACGAGTTGGATGTGATCTGTCCCGCCCAGCCGGCAGGGTGATCGGAGTTGCCGGACCTGGCGAGCTGGAAGAACCGTTCCATGAACGGAACGGTAAGCGCGTACTTGCCCTTGCAGGTTTCGTACCGCTTGCGGTAGCCGTCGTTGAGTGTCTTGTCCTTGACGGTGATGTATGGCGGATTGCCCACCACGACGTCGTACTTGTCTGGCTCCAGAATTGCGCGCAGCGCCGCAAGGTCCTCCGAGGAGTAGGCGAAGCCGCTGAGTCCGGCGTCGTAGTCCTCCACGCCGGGCAGCTCCAGCGCTAGCTGCGGTCGCCCATGCAGCAAGGAATCGCCTGCCGCGAGGTGAAACCGGAAGGCGGGCGCTTGCTCCAAGGATTTCAGGTCCGCAGCCTGTAGCGCTGCGAGCATGAGGCGGAAACGCGCGATAGCGACGGCGAAGGGGTTGAGGTCCACGCCGTGGATGGCGTCGAGTGCTTCCTGCACTCGTGCCTGCACCTCCATGCCTGGCGCGTGCGCGGCCCAGCGATCGTTGAGCCGGGCGAAGGCGCCGAGGAGGAAGTGGCCCGACCCGCAGGTGGGGTCGATGAGCCTGAAGCCTTCGAGCGGTCGCTCGGCGAGCGCCGGCTCCATTGTCTGGTCAAGGATGAACTCCTCGACGAACTCCGGGGTCTGGAGCAGCGCGAACGTCTTCTTGGCGTAGTCAGAGAGGTCCTGGTAGAGGTCGCCGAGGAAGCGGGTCGACAGATCAGGATCGGCGAGGTCCCAGACGAGGTCGCCGTCGGCGGTGCGTTCGCGCCAGAAGGCGATGAGCCGCTTGGCGGCCTGGCCGGACGGGGAGACCGTCCACAGCGGCGAGTGTGACTCGACCAGATCCCGGGTCGCCTCTGTGCTTCGCAGGTATTCGACCGCTTGGAGCACCCACTCCCGGTCGGTGTCTTCGGGGTGGGCGCGGAAGTAGGCGAGTTCCGCGTCCAGCGCCTCCTGCCGGCGGTCGGCGGGGCCGGCGATCCAGACCGGCTTGAGCAGGCGGTTGTCCTCGCAGAATCGTACGAAGACCGTGGTCAGGACCCACGCGACCGCTGCCTGCGTCACCCGGTCGTCGCGCCATTCCTGCCACGACATGGCCGTCCGCTCGCGGCTTTCCGCGGCCTTGTGCTCCTGCTTCCACGTCGCGAGGACGTCGGGCTGCGAGGCGACACGGTCGCGGAGGTCGTCCTCCAGATCGAGGACCACCTTCTTGAGCGCTGCCGTCAACCCCGTTGAGACCGCCATTGCTACTACTCCTTCTGGGTGGCTGCGCTCAGAGCAGCCGTGCTGTCGATCCACTCGTTGTCGAGGTTGACAAACTGGTTGGGTGCGGCGAGTGGAACCGGCCGGCCGTCAATCACAGGACCGTGGTTGCCGTTGAGCTGCGGCACGAGCAGCCAGACCGCACGGCGGCGCGGGGCGGCCAGGTCGGTCCAGCGGGTGAGCAGCGCCATGTTGTCATAGCGGGCGAGCGGCGACGCGTCCGTGAGCAGCACGGGCGAGTCGTCACGTCCCGCGGACAACGCCCGCTCGACGGTGGCCTCGACCTCGGGCCAGGATCGGCGGATCAGCTCCTCCAGACCGCGACGGGGACGGCTCGACTCGCGTTCGGCGTCGGCGGCGCGTACCAGATCCCAAGGCATGTTGGCAGCCGCGGACACCGACCGCAGTGCCTCCAGCAATGCGCCGGTCAGGTCGACCGTGGTGGCGCCGTAGCGGGCCCGGGCAGCTTCGATCAACCGGCTCAGGCGGTCGGCCCGGGTGCCGAGCGCGAGGAACGACCGGCTGCCGATGGACGTTTCCAGCCTCGCTCCCAACGCGCCGGTCGTGCCGACGGGAGATGTCGTCACCGCGAGGCTGGTCGCCGACCGGGACTCCAGCCCCGTTGTGGCCGCGCCGGTCTGCAGGGCCCGATAGACGCGCAGCCGGTCATCGAAGGTCAGGCCGAGACCCGCGTCCGTGATCAGGCTGTCGAGCGCCGGCCGCTGCGGCAGCGCCGACACCGCGGGGAACCGGACCCGTACGCGTTCGCGGATTTCGTCCGGGGTGAGCTGCTGCCCGCCGAAGTCCGCGAAAGTCTGAGCCAGGGCCGCCACCGCGGTGAGTTCGCGGTGGTGCAGGTCGCCGGCACCGGTGGCGGCTGCGTGGGTCGACGCGGCTGCGGCCAGAGTCACGCGGCGCAGCGGATCGGCGAGGGCCGCCGGCCAGCTGCTCTCCGCGGGAACGGCCGCTTCGAGGCGGGCTTGCACACGCTGAGCCGGAATGATCGCGTTCGCGGCGTCACCGGTTGCACCGACCAGGCGGTCCGCCTCCGCTGCCAGCGACTCGGCAACGTCACACAGCGTCTGATCCTCGGCTAGGAGCGTAACGACGCCGGCACGTCGGCGGACCCAGACTGCCAGCTGCGAGCCGTCGGCCTTGTTCATCGCTTTGCGCCGTTCCAGGGCGAAGCGGAGCAGGCCACGTGCCAACCGTTGGTCCACATGGGGCTCGGGTGCGAGCGTTTCGAGCACCGTACGGGTCAGCTCGGCGACCGTCGCGACGGAGCCGAGCTCGGTGAGGCGGGTAGAGACTGCCTCTGCCAGCCGGTCAAGAAGGGCTCGCGCGTCATCGTCGCCAGCCCACCGCTCCTGCAGGGTTCCGAGCAGTGTCGTGATGCGCGAAGGCTGCACCGGCTCGTCCAGGTTCGCCCCGAGCTGGGCGTGCGTGGCGAAGGCATCGAGCGCTGTGTCGAACCCCAGGACCAGCCGGACGACTCCGCCGCGTGACGGTGAACGCGGTGTGGCGACGACACGCAGCAACAGGTCGGCGGCGGCCGTGGGAGTGAGCGCCGGACCGCTTCGGTCGGTCGTGCGGACCTCGGAGCCGAGCCGGGCGCGCCACTCCTTGATGCGTGACGTGATCTGCAAGCGAGTCGAGTTCGCGACCCCCTGCAGCCGGGACAGCCTGACCGGGTCGACGGTCAGCAGCTCGCCGACGGTCTCGACGGCGTAGGGCTCCAGGGCCGACAGGGCCCGGCCGGTTAGCCCGGAGTCACGCAACGGCGTGGTCAGTGTGGCCTTGGCAGCAAGTTCGTCGTACGACTCGCCGGGCTCGGTGGTGTCGTCCTGCGCGAAGATCTTCAGCCACGCGGTGCGCATGGCCTCGGCGGTGTGATGCCGGGCGCCGGCGTCGCTGGCCAAAGCCTTGCGGAAGAAGTCGACCAGATCGCCGGCCAACGTCTGGTCGAACATTTCCGGCCTGATGGTGGCCTCGTCCCGGGTGCTTCCCGGGTCGCCCTTGCCGTCTCCGTAAACCGGGACGCTGCCGGTTGCCATCTCGAAGAGAACCACGGCTGCGGCATAGCGTTCCGCCGCCGAGTCGTATCGATCCCGGGCGCCGGTCAGAAACGGGTCGAGGTACGGCGGAGTGCCGGCCTGCGTGGCGGAGGCTGCGGCGCGGGTCAGGGAGAAGTCGAAGAGGATCAGGTGCTTGGTGCGGTCGCCGCGGCTCTCCCGTACGCCCAGATTGGACGGCTTGATGTCACGGTGATCGATCCCGGCCTTGTCCAGCGCGACGAGGCTGTCGAGAAGGTCCTTTCCATACCGATCAAGCAGGTCGTACGACAGCCGGGTGCGCGTCCGCAGAGCGCTGGTCAACGTTTCGGGTCCGGCGCTTTCGAGCAGCAGCGCCCGCCGGCCACCAACGACCACGTGCGGATCGAGAACCTTCACGATGCGGGGATGGTCGAGCCGCTTGAGCGCCTCCGCCTCATCGTCGAGACGCGTCGCGGCCGTATCGTTGAGGGCCACCTTGAGGACGCACTCGGGGTCTCCTTCGGCGAGCAGATCCTGCACGAGCAGGCCCACGGCCGTCGAGCCCTGCCCGAGCCGCCGGATCAAGCGGAACCTTCCGTCGAGAACGGTGCCGGGTGCCGCCTCGAGCGGGTCGGTCTCCTCGTTCGCGGTGGCGGCGTCGCGCTCGGCCGCACCGAGCTGCGACAGGAAGGTCGTGACGTCGGCCGTCCGCCGGCTGGGTGCCGGATCGGTCGCCTTGAGGACGAGCGAGCGCAGCGTCGAGGGGATCTGCGGCAGCTCGATCGCCAAGTCGAGGCCTTGCTGGTCGCGCAGGCGCTGCTTCAGGGCACTCCGGCTCGGTGCCGGCGATCGCCCGGTGAGCAGATAGAAGGCCAGGCTGCCCAGACCGAACACATCAAGCCGGATGCGGTCGGCGTCCGCGCTCCAGGCCCCCTCAGGCGCGGTGAACACCTCGGCCGCCCCTGATCCGTGATCGTCCAAGGACACGTCGACCAGCGACGTAACGCCATGAACCGTGCCGCTGGTGGCTGAGACGCTCTGGAGACTTCCGGAGCCCTGCCAGTCACCGACCCGAACTTTGACGTCACCCTGGGTGCCGGGGACCGGACGCACCCACACCGCGGGCGGAATCAGCCCGCGGTGGACGACCCGGTTGTTGTGGGCGTACTGCAGAGCCTCACCGATCTGGCGGATCATCGACAGCTGCGTCGCCAGCGGTACGCCCTGTTCCTGGCCGGCGAGCCACAGGTCGAGACGTTGCCATTGCTGGTCGTACGGGTAGACAAGCCCGATGCCAAGTTCGGATTCGACCAGGTCACGAGGGCGCAGCAGCCCGTCGTGCTGCAGCCGCGACATGATGCGGAACTCGTGCTCCGCGATCTGACGGGCCGCGGCTCGCTCCGGTTGACTCGCTGTCGGCGGCAGCACCCGGAAACGGATCCGGGCACGGTCCTGCTGGACCACCCGGTGGTAGGCGAGCCAGTCCTGCCAGCCTTCGTCGGAGTCGATGGCCTGGTCCTCGATGACCCACGAGCCCGCCTCGCGTTCGCGGCGCTGCACGAGGCCGATGCGTTCCAGCAGCTTGACCAGGATGTGTTCCTGGTTCGGGCCGATCGCCCGCCGCCCTGCAGGTTCGAGCACGAGTTCGGAGATGCCGGTGAGGTGGCTCTGCGAGACGCGGTCGTCGAGGCCATAGAGGTTTATCGCACTCGCCGGGCTGAAAACGCAGCGCAGGTCGGGGTGGTGCAGGAAGACGGCCTCCTGGACGAACGGAATGACGTCCCGCTCGTCGGAAATCTGAACCTTCTGCTCCTGCGCCCACAGCCGCAGCTCGTCTCTCAACTTGCTCGCGAAATACTGCGCTTTACGCCGCGTCAGCTTGAGCGGGGAATCTTCCGGCCGCCGACCGTCACGGGTCCAGCGCTGATCGTCACCCCGGAGTGTGCCGGAGTAGTACTTAAGCTCGATGAGGTGCAGCTGCTTACGACCGAGAAGAAGCAGGTCGACCTCGTGCCATCGGCCCCGCGAATCGCGGAACTCGAAGTTCGACCAGGCGCGAAACGGCGTCTCGTCGGGCATGATCGCCCGGACCAGGGCCAGTCCCTCGGCTTCGTGGGGAAACTGCGAGGGCGAGACGTCGACCCACCGGTCCTGCCCAGCCTCTGCCACTATTCCCCCCCCGCGCCACGCCCGGTCCGTCCCCACCGCTCCGGCCGCAGCAGCATATCCGGTCAGTAGCCGACGGTCGTCGTCTCATTCGGCAGGACCTCACCGAGCGTTGGGTCAGCGCTGATGAGTGCGGCTTCCTCACCACCAGGACAAGGGACCTCCAGCCCGTCGGCGCTGCGCCGCCACGGGATCTCCCCTCCGGAGCGCCTGTGCCCCTCGAGCGCCATCGCGTCGCCGTCCAGCCATCGCATGACGGCCGTGGCGGCGGCCACACCGCTCGTGATCGCGCGGGCAACGCCGTCGGACGAGAGCGGATCGACGCTGGACGCCGCGTCGCCGACGGCGGCCCACCCCGCGGCCGCCACGCGATCCAGGACCGCGCTGTGGGCCCGGCGGACGACCGGGCCGGAGCGGATAGAAGAACGCCCTGACGAGGTGGGCCAACTGCTGCCCCAATGTCACCATCACCGTCGTCCGCGCCTTCTGACGGCATCCGGAGGGCGCCGCGCCGGCCGGTTCCTGCTACTTGCCCGGTTGGTTGCGGTGCCCTTCCTGTATGGGTTTGACCGAGGTCAATCAGGCGCTGCGCGCGTACGTGCAGAAGGGGTCTTCGCCTTCGTCGAGGATCAGCGGCACGTCGTACACCGACAGGTCCGGCCTGGGTCGCGCGTACCGCACCCGGTGGCGCCACCGGTGGTGTTCGTAGGCGGTGTCCACCTGAATCTCAGCCACCACGGTCGGCTCGGCCTGGGCGTAGCGCAGCGGCTCGGGCCGCTCGAACTGGCCCGACCAGGCGGCCGGTAGTGAATCGGGCCAGGGGTGGATGACCGTGCGCCGCTCGGTCGGACGTGGCGGGGACAGCAGTCTCGCCAGCTCCTGTCGCTGGGGCGTGGCCAGCGGGTGGGTACGGCCGGTGTACCGCAATCGACCGCGCTGGTCGAACCGGCCGAGGAGAGCGGTGTCGGGGTTGCGGATGCTGCCGGTGACGCCACCGATGATCGCCTCCGTGGTGGCACGGGCCCGGAACTTCGCCCACCCTCGCCGGCCAGGGTCATACCGGCTGTCGAGGCGCTTGATCACGACACCTCCCACACCCGCCGCGGTCCAGCTGGTCAGCCATTCGCTGACCTCGGCGATGTCGGCGCTCTGCGGGGTGACCGCCAGCTGCGGCGGGGCGCCGGCGAGTAGCCGCACCAGCCGGGCGCGACGCTCGACCAGTGGCGCGTCGAGCACCGGCTCTCCGCCGGCGTCGACGAGAAGATCGAAGGTGACGTAGTAGGCCGGGTCCTCGCGGGCTTCGCGCAGCAGCTGCCGGCCGGCGGTGACCCGCCGTTGCAGCAGGGCGAACTTCGTCCGTCCCCGCTCCCAGACGACCAGTTCCCCGTCGAGCACTCCTCGCCACGACCATCCGCGGTATCAACCCGGACGTGGTCGCTTCGCAGGAGGTGGGCGACCCTCAGTGCGCCCAGGACCTCGCCCGCGCGGTCGGCGATGGCTGGCAGGTCCAACTCGCCGAACCCACCGGCGGCCGGCCCATCCGGGTCGGCATCCTTTCGCCCCACCCCGTCACCATCGAGGACCAGATCGTCGACCTTCCCGACGCTGGCCTGCCCGCGGTACCCGACGTCGACGGCACCACCATCACCCGGATGGGCCGCGGCGCCCTTTCAGTCCACGTCGACGTCGGCGGCGGCCTGCGGCTGATCACCTGCCACCTCAAGTCGAAACTGCTGACCTACCCCGACGGCCGCCGGTACCCGAAGAACGAAGACGAGCGAGCCCGCGGCGCCGGCTACGCCCTCCTGCGGCGGACCGCCGAAGCAGTTGCCGTCCGCGTCCAGCTCAACAAGGTCATGACGGCCTCCGCCACCAACGGTGAACCCGGCGTACCCACAATCCTCTGCGGGGACCTCAACGACGGACCCGACGCCGTCACCACCACCCTGCTCAGCGGCCCGAGCGACGGAGACATCAACCGGCCCGACAAGGGCGACCCCGTACGACTGTACAACCTCGCACCACTCCTACCCCTCGGGCGAACCTACTCACGCATCTACCAAGGACGAGGCGAACTCATCGACCACATCCTCGTCTCCCGCGACCTACGCCTCCGGGTCGCCAGCGTCGACAGCCTCGTCGATGACATCGGCTCGATCACCGCCTCCACCGACACCCGACGCCCCGCCACCGTCCCCGACCACGCCCCCGTCATCTCCCGCTTCCACGCCTGAACAACGCTGACGACTCGTTCATATGCTCTGTTCATCCTCCCCGCGCGGTCCGAGCGAGATCCCTGGCTGTACGCGCCGCCTCCGCCCGGCTTCAGCGGTTCGCTGTGCCCTTCTGACCGTGAGCGGAGCATGCCGGCACGGAGCCTCTCCGCCGCCCGCGCACGGGCTCTCTCTGCTCTATGGACTGACTGCTTGACGGCCAGCTGAAGGTCCCGCACTATTGGAGTAAATCCCGCCCCTCTTTAGGAGAGGCCGATGACAGGAGTGCAAGCCAACTTCGAGTGGCGGCGGCTCGGCACCGTAACGATGACCGCCGACAAGGTGACCTTCCCTAGCGGCCCTGCCGTGCCCGGCGTCTGGCGGGTAAGCGTAGGTCCACACGCACACCATGGATCCGCCAAAGATCTGCGGGCTGCGATGTACGCGTTGACCACCCCTGGCCCAACTCAGAGCACCAACCAGCGAGTCCACGACGCCGCTCGAGCTGGCCTCGCCCGGGGTCAGCTCGCGGTCGTAGACGTGATCACCAACGCCCAGGTGAATATCCACGGGGAGCAAGTACCGCTGGGACTGGAGCCGGACGACAATCGGGCGTTCATCAAGGCAGCCGCAATCCTCGCCGCTGAAAGCCCCGACCCCGACCCCGACTCCGCCGACTACCGCAGGACACTCGCCGCTGCACAGCGAGCCGTCACCGCCCTTGCCGCGACCGACATAATGAGGGCAGACACCCACGGCAAGCCGACCCAGCCCGACAGGCTTGACGTCAAGATGATGCGCGAGGCACTCGCCACGCTCACTGCCCTCGTCACTGAGCACGACCGATACTGGCCTAACAGGTGGGGGCATGAGGGCAATCCAGGCCCGCGATAGCGGACACTGCGGAGCGACGCGCAGGATCAGTGCCTGACGACGAGCGGGTGCCCGCGACATGCTGGGCGCCCGCACGAGCGCGGAATCCACGCAGCGTATTCCACTCCACCGGCCGCCAGTCATCCTGGACCTGCACGATGGCCAAGATCCGGCCCCGCGTGCCGTCCGCCGTCCACCGCCGCAATCGCTCATGGCACCGACCCGACCGCCCGCACCGCCCGCCACCTGTACGTCTGGGGCTCCGCCATCAGACGTTTTCCAGCTGCTCGGACCGCTCGCCGATACCGACATAGAGCTCAGCTGCCCGTTCGCCAAGCGGAAGCCGGCGGGCCTCCACTGGCGACGCACCCAGCGCGGGGAGCAACCTGCCACTCGCCGGAGCGCAGCTCCTTCAGCAGGAAGCTGCAACGCAGTGGTCGACGCTAGAGTCGGCTCATGCCCGAACACCCGGACAGCGGATCGCCAGAACTCCAGGCCCGAGTCGAAGCCGTCGAAGAGTTTGTGGGCCTCGCCGATCGTCTGTTCGTCCTCGGAGGTATCGAATGGTCAGCCGTCGAAGCCGACCATCGCCTGCTTGCGATCAACGCGGCGTTCCGTCGTCAGCTTGAGAGCATCAAGGCAGCGGTCAGTCTCGCGAGGCTGGACCTCGGGCACCAGGCTGTGGCATTTGTCCGGGCAGCCCTTGAAGACGTGATGTACCTGAAGTTCTTTCTCGACCTTGATCGAGCGAGATCACAACGGCTGTTTCCACTGCTCGGCCGTTGGGACGGGCTTCGATCACTTCTAGCTCAACGGGCATACCTCGGTGACGAGCGGATGACCAAACTCTGGTACGAGATCGAGTTCCTGGATGCAGCCGAGACGCAGCGCAGCAAGACGCGTGAGGAACTTAAGGAGCTTCGGAAGGAATACGGGTGGTCGGGTGGCCTACTGCCCTCCGGCGAGTGGATTGCTGAGCGAGCCGGTCAGCGACCGCTCTACGACTACCTACACGCGGCGACGAGCCGGGCACTTCATTTCTCCGCCGGGGAGATCATGCGCAGGGGATGGGGAAACCCAGCAGGCGAGGTGGTCACGGACGAGCCGGAGTTCCGTCACCATCTCGCGGAATTTGCGCTGCACCAGCTGGTGCTGCTCTTCTTCGAGACGTGGACCATCGTTGACGATACGAAGGCGGCCGGCATCACAGTCGCCGACAATGTCGAGGCCGTTGAGGTCGATGCCGTGGTACAACGCATTGCGGCGCTCGGACAGGTTCCTCTGGTTCATGCCGCCGAATGGAACCTAACGCCAAACGGACCTTCGCCGATGCCGCCGAGAACGCGAGTGGCGCCGCCGGCGCCTACGCAGCAGTCCCGGTCGTCGACAGAACCAGCAACCTGAGGAACCGCAACCCGGCGAAGCTCCGAGGGGTCAGGCCACGGCGAACCAGTCTCCATCGGGCGTGTAGCGGTAGTCGAAGCCCATGTCGTTGAACAGCTGGCGCAGGCGCTTCGCCACCTCGACCGACGTGTCCGCCAGGTCCTCTCGGGGCACCACCACGTCGGTGCCGGGCAGGTCCTCCAGCACGTCGACGAACATGCCCATCGCCGGGGCCTGCACCCACGCGCCGGGCGGGATGACGCCGGTCACCAGGCCGGCAGCCCCGTAGCCGAGGACGGTCGCCATGCGCATCAGCGCGCCGAACGCCTCCCGGTGGGTGTCCTTCAGATCGCGGGTCCGGTAGTGGTTCGCATGAACCTTCTGGAACACGCCGACCACGCTGGCGAAGTCGGCCGCCGTGTTCAGGTTGCTGCGGGAGGTCCAGCCGCGCTCGTGCACCGTTCGCTCGCACCGAAACTCGTCGATGGTGCTCTGCGCAAACCACAGGTACTCCCAGGTGAGCTCGCTCTTCGGCAGCTCGAAGGGCACCCGGCGGTGCACGGCGTGGGCAGCGTCGCCGTGCTGGTGCAGGCGCACGTGCTGGGCTTCGTGGAGTAGGCAGTGCCGCATGGACCCCAGCCCTTGGGCGGCGAGGCGGGTACCGACCACGACCACCACCTTGCCGTCGGGCTGGGGGGACGTCTTGGCGGCGGCGCGGGCACCGTCGGCCCGGTCGGCCCGGTACTGGCTGACGAGGGCCGCGTCGAAGGCCAGGTCCACCTCCGTCGCCATGTACTCCGCGACCACCTTGTCGTACTCGTCGGTTATGACTACCTCGACCTTCCTGGGGTCGGGCACCTCCGCGGTGAACTCGGCGAGCACGGTCTGCCAGGCGGCCTGCTGGGCGTCCGGCAGCGGCCGGGCAACCCTGTACGTCACATTGATCTCCATGGGCACGCAGTCCAGTATGGCCGCCAGGTGGGACAGATGACCGTCGCGCGCGCCGCCAGCGACGCTACGTGCACAGCTGCCCTACCGTCAGGCCATGGCGGGAGCGGACTGGATGGTCCTGGCCGCCGGGCTGGGCGGCACGGTGCTCGGCTCGGCACTGCAATGGGCGCAGGGCGCCATTGCGGCGCGACGGGAATGCGCACGGGAGCTGCAGGGCTGGTCGAGGGAGGACCGGCGGCTGGGGACCGAGAAGCGGCAGCAGATCTACGCGGACACGATCGCCGCCACGCGCCAACAGCTCGCGCTGCTGAGGGGGACCGCTACCCCTCCATACCAAAGGTCGGGCGGGACCAGCCGGACCCTGCGACCAGGAACAACCGAGAGGGGCAGCGCCCACCGGAGGTGCTCGCCGACTGGAAGCGCCTGGTCGCCGAGGTCGAGTTCTACGGCTCCGACGAGGTGCAGGCAACGGTCGCCAAGCTCGAGCTCACGTTCGACGCCCTGGAGAACGCCCGCCTCTTCCAGAAGTCCCCGCCAGCCACGGCGCTTTACGCGATGGCCTGTACGAGCAGTGCATCGCGCTGATGCAGCGCGACCTGGGCCTGTCGGAGGGCGGGCGAGCTGCTCTCGTCGAGGGCCCGAAACGACGCCTCGGAGCAGCTTCACCCCAGGCTGGAGCTGGACCTGAGGCCCGTGATGCAGCGTCACATGGCGGAACGCGAGAAGCCCCCGCCTACCAACTGATCGAACGCTTGTTCTATAGGCTGGCGGGGTGGGGTGGCGCACCCGATGGCACATCACTATCCGGTGGGACCGGGCCGAGAACAGCCCGGCCGGCGTGTCAGTCGTCGAGCGCGTCGTCGACACCCCGGCCGACCTGGGCCGCCTGGTCAACGCCGCCCGCGCCGACCCGCACGTGGTCGCCTTCCCGTACCGGCCGGTCCGCGAGCTGGTCGGCGACGAGCCGCAGCGCTGCCGGGCCGGGCACCGCTACGCCGGCGGGTCGGCGACCCGGCCGGTGCGCGACTGGTGGCCGTGCGGGTGCGGCGGGCACCTCGCGATTCGGTGCCGGTGCGGCGACGTACGCGTGGAGCCCGCAAAGTGCGCGGAATTGCATTAGATGCAACATTGGTGCGGTCGGCGGTCTGAGAAGAATCCCAGGTGAACGGGGCTCTCTGCGCGCATGACGTCGAGGTGTTTCTCGGCGTGTTCAGGGCGCGTCAGGTAGCTGCAAGAATGATGCACCTGATACAACGTCGGAGTGCGGCGTGATGACCCTGGCTCGGCGAGCCTCGTGCTGGCGCCCAACGTCGTGCATCTGGACCCGGCGCCCGTGGTGTTCGAGGAGATGCTGCGGGGGTGGGCGACACAGCAACGCAGTCGCTTCTTGGCTGAGGCGACGGTGACGCAGCGGTTGCGGTTGACGCGGCGGCTGGCGGAGTTCTCGGGGCTGTATCCGTGGCAGTGGACGCCGGCCGAGGGAGAAGCGTTCATCGCTCATCTACGCGGCGGCGACAGGCCATTGGCACTGTCGACGGCTCGCGCGTACGAGGTTGACCTGCGGATGTTCTGTGAGTACCTGCTTGATGCACGGTACGGCTGGGCCTCGTTGTGCGTCGACCGGTTCGGCATGGCACCACAGCAGGTTTTTCACCAGGACAACTCGGTGATCCATGTCGAGGACTACGAGGGCGACCCGAGCCGGCGACCGCTGACCTACGACGAGTTGCAGGCATTGTTCGACGCCGCCGACGGACGGGCGGAGCAGATCAGAGCGCGAGGGGTGAAGGGCGCGTTGTCCGCGCTGAGGGACGCGGCGATGCTGAAGCTGACGTACGCCTTCGGGCTGCGCCGACGCGAGGTGGCGATGCTTGATCTCGTTGACGTGCGATCGAATCCGAAAGCGCCGCAGTTCGGCCGGTGCGGGATGGTCATGGTGCGCTACGGCAAGGCATCGCGGGGCGGTCCACCGCGGCGCCGCACCGTGCTGCTGGTGCCAGAGATGGACTGGATGGTGCCGGTGGTGAAGCACTGGTTGCATGAGGTCCGCCCGGCTCTGGGACCGGGGAAACATCCGGCGCTGTGGGTGACCGAGCGTCGGGGGCGGGTGTCCACGCGGTTGGTCAACGAGGCGTTCGTCGCCGCGAAGAAGGCGGCCGGGTTGGACCCGGCGCTCGACCCGCACTGCCTGCGTCACTCCTACGTCACCCATCTGGTCGAGTTCGACTACCCGGTCAAGTTCGTGCAGGACCAGGTGGGGCACAAGTTCGCCAGCACCACGGCGATCTACACCGGTGTGTCCAACGAGTACCGCAATCAGCTGCTGCAACGCGCCTTGCAGGACCGGCTCGGACGGATGTGGGAGGCGTAGTGATCAAGAAGATGGGTTACCGGTGGCACCTTCGGCAGCTCATGGCCGGCAAGGACATGTTCGCCACCACGGACTTGGTGCCGCTGCTGGCCGAACGCGGTGTCACCCTGTCCCGGGAGCAGGTGTTCCGGCTGGTCACCCAGCCGCCGCAGCGGCTGTCGATGGACACCCTCGTCGCGTTGTGCGACATCCTCGGATGCACGCCGAACGATCTGATCGAGCCGCAGGTGGTGAACCAGACCGTCCGCAAGGCTGCCGCTGGCGGCGGCAAGGTCGCGCTACCGGCACCACCGCGGGCCGCGATCCGCCGGCCACAGCACGGATGAGCGCCCGCCGGCAACGCAACCGCAACCGCTATGCCGGCGACCCCACGGAGGCCGCCCAGGAACGGCTCTTGGGTCACGTGCTCGCGGCTACCAGCGGTCGCCTGTCCCGCGAGGCGGCGCGGGCCCTGCTGGAAGGGGCGAACGCCTGGACGTTCATCCCGATGCGCCAACTCGACCAGCACCTGACTGCCCGCCCGGACGCCCTGCTCGCGCCGGACCCGCACGCACCGAGGGTCTTCCTCCGGTTGGTCTACGCCCTGGTCGACGCCGGCTTCGGCGATGCCGTCACCCTTCCTGGCTGCGCGAGCTGTGGTCGCTCGCTCCCGGACCTGCAACGCGGCCGACCACACCCGGACGGGATCGGCCGATGCTGCCAGCCGTGCATGCTCAAGATCGAGCAGATCATCTGCGCACGATGTGGGCGCCCGGGTGACCGCGCCGCCCGCCGCGACGAGGGTGTGATCTGCCGCTCCTGCTACAGCACGGACCCGGCCCGGCAACAACCGCGCGCCCGCTGCGGACGGCGACGCCAGCCGACCCGGCGGACACCGGACGGCGAACCACTGTGCCAGGGGTGCGCGCCCCGCCCGGTCCATATCTGCGCGACGTGCGGCCTATCGGCGCCCGCCCACGCCCTGACCAGCGAGGGGCCCATCTGCCGCCGCTGCTACCAGCAGCCAGAGCGCCGCTGCGGAGGCTGCGGTCGCACCCGGCCCATCAAGCAACGCGCCATCGGCGGCGACCCGGATCTCTGCTCCGCCTGCAACCAGTCACCCGTGTCCGAATGCGGGGTCTGCGGCCGGTGGCGGCACTGCCAGCGCGGACCGGACGGCGCGCTTCGCTGTCCCAGCTGTCGGCCCCGGCCGCTGCGTGAGTGCGCCGTGTGTCACCGCCACCGCACCACTCAGGCGTTCTGGCCACTGGGGCCGGTGTGCTCGACCTGCTACAGCGCGACCGTGAACAACCCCTGCCCCTGCTCGATCTGCGGACAGCACCGGGTCCTGGTCGGTCGCGACGACGGTGGGGCCGGCACGTGCGGGCCCTGCGCGATCCGGGTCGCCGGCCCGATCGAGACCCGCGCGAACCTGGACTACCTGTGCGCCTCCTGCGGCGAAGCCGGTGACCTCTACGCCGCGCACCGCTGCGCCCGCTGCGTCCTCACCGACCGGGTCAGCGACCTTCTCGGCGACGAAAACGCCGTGATCGGCCCTCAGCTCCTGCCCTTCGCTGACGCCCTGGTCGATGCAGCCGCTCCCCGGAACGTGCTCGCCTGGCTACGACGCAGCGACTCCGCCCGGCTTCTCGCCGAGCTGACATCCACCGGAACCCCGGTCACCCACGACGTCCTCGACCAACTACTGCAATCACCGAGGATGGCCGCGGTCGACTACCTCCGGAAACTGCTCATCGCCACCAACGTGCTGCCCGATCGGCTGGAACCCCTTGCCCGGCTCGAACCATGGCTCGACGCCCAACTCGCCGACCAGCCCGCCGAGCATCAACGACTCGTGCGCCCCTTCGCCCAGTGGGTCGTCCTGCGCAAAGCCCGCCGAGCCGCCAACCGCGGTCGATACACCGGCAGTTCCGCCAACGCCGACCGCGAGGACATCCGCCAGGCGCTCGTCCTACTGTCCTGGCTCACGGAGCGCCACCTGACGATCGATGACCTCACGCAAGCTCACCTGGACGAATTCATGGCCCTCGCCAGATCCAAGCGACGTCGAGCGGTCCGAGCGTTCACGGCCTGGACCGCCGCCCGCCGGATCACTCCAGAGCTGACCATCGCTCGCCGTCGTGACGACACCCCATCGCGGTTCATCGCCGAAGAACACCACCTCGATCTGCTGCGACGCTGCCTCACCACCGGCGATCCCGCGCCGCTCGACGTGAAGGTCGCCGGCAGCCTCATCCTGCTCTACGGCGCGCGCCTGTCGAAGATCCATAGCCTGACCATCGACCGGCTGAGCCGAGACGACCGAGGCACCTACCTAGCGATCGACTCCGTGGCGGTGCTGCTGCCACCGAACCTCGCCCAGCTCGTCAACCAACTCATCGCGGAACCACCACGCACGTTCGGTCTGCGGCCCACCACCCCGGCGCTGACGACCTACCTGTTCCCCGGCCGACCGCCGACACGGCCCATCGGTCCAGCCCACCTCGGCGCCCGGCTCCGGCGGCACGGCATCCCCGTCGGTGCTGCACGTAACACCGCTCTCATCGCTCTCGCGGCCGAGTTGCCCGCAGCCGTGATCGCTGACCTGTTCGGTCTGACCTACAAGACCGCCAGCGCTTGGAGCAACTACGCGCAGGCCGACTGGACTGCCTACCTCAACAGCCGGCCCCGCCCCGACGCGACCGTCCAAAGGATCCAGCCCGAAGACAACGCTAACGGTTGATCCTCATCCGTTGCCTCAGACCTGGCCCAACGTCGCGCGGCCTGCTCGACGCCCAGGCATTCACCGGGGTGGGCAGCACACCGCTGCGGTGGTCGTCTTGCGCCGGCGCAGCAGGACCGCGATCACCCACACGGTGGCGGCCGTGGCCAGCCCAACGGCGAGGGCGATGCCGCCGATCGCGGTGCCGCCGAGCCCGGCGAGGACACCGGCGACGATGAGTAGGTGCACGGTGCAGCAGGCGACCATCGCGCCGATCCCGCCAGCGATGGCGGCCGGGCCGCCGACGGTGGATGGGTGCTGGGCCGGGGTGCTGCCGGTGGGAGGCACGGCGCTCACCCCTCCGTCCTGCGCGTCGGGGCGATGCGAATACAGGCGGCCAGGGCTGTGGCGTTGTCCGCGGCCAGAGATCGGGCCAGCATGATCAGGTCGGCCACCCGAGGGTCGGTGACCTGGTAGAAGGTGCGCCGCCCGTCGCGGCGGGCCGCAACGTAGCCGCAGTCGGCCAAACAGGCCAGGTGGCTGGAAACCCGGCCCTGGGCCAGGCCGACGTGCGTCACGCACTCGCCGACCGTGTGCGGCTCGTGCAGCAGGAACTCCAGCAGCCGCAGCCTGGTCGGATCGGCGAGGGCGCGGAAGAACTTGGCCACCATCCCCACCCCCTCGTCCTCGGCCGGCAGCAGCGCCACGGCCGGCGTTGTCAAGGCCGGCGTCGCACGCTCGGTCACCTCACCACCCCAATCCTGGAATCATCCGGATAAGCAGATGCTAGCGTGGCATCCGAGGATCCGGTACCCGGATGGTTTCCGCTTGAGGACGGTGCGTGATGCGGTACGACCTGGCAATCGTCGGCTCCGGTGGCGGTGCCTTCGCGGCGGCGATCGCCGCGCGGCGTAAGGGCAAGCACGTGGTGATGGTGGAGCACGGCGACGTGGGCGGCACGTGTGTGAACACCGGGTGCGTACCGTCCAAGGCGTTGCTGGCCGCCGCGCACGCCCGCCACGTCGCGCTGGACGCGGCCCGCTTCCCGGGAATTCGCGCGAGCGCCGAGCAGGTGGATTTCCAGGAGCTGATCGCCGGCAAGCGGCGACTGGTGGCAGACATGCGGGCGGACAAGTACGTCGACCTCGCCGCCGAGTACGGCTGGGAGATCCTCACCGGCCACGGCCGGTTCACCGAGGGCCCGCTGCTGTGCGTCGATCTGCCCGACGGCGGCAGTCAACGCATCGAGGCGGAGAACTACCTGATCGCCACCGGCTCGGCCCCGTGGATACCACCCATCGACGGCCTCGCCCAGGTCGGCTACCTAACCTCCACCACGGCGATGGAATCCGACCACCTGCCGCAGTCCCTGCTGGTGGTCGGCGGCAACTACATCGGCCTCGAACAGGGGCAACTGTTCGCCCGACTCGGCACCCAGGTCACCGTGGTCGAGACCCTCGACCGACTCGCGCCCAAGGAAGAACCGGAGGTGTCCGCTGCCATCGAGCAGGTCTTCGCCGACGACGGCATCGCCGTCCACACCACCGCGACCGTACGGTCGGTACGCCGCGAGAACGGACACGTCGTCGCCGTGCTCGACGGACAACCCGGCCGACAGATCCACGCCGAGCAGATCCTGATCGCCACCGGACGCCGCCCAGTTGTCGACGGCCTGAACCTGGAGACGGTCGGAGTCAAGACCGGCCAGCACGGCGAGATCCTGGTCGACGAGCACCTGCGCACCACCAACCCGCGTATCTGGGCCGCCGGAGACGTCACCGGCCACCCCCAGTTCGTGTACGTCGCCGGCGCACACGGGTCGATCGTGGCCGACAACGCCTTCGACAACGCGGGTCGCACCGTCGACTACCACCACCTGCCGCAAGTCACCTTCACCACCCCGGCGATCGCGTCGGCCGGGATGACCGAGGCCCAGGCGATCAGCGCTGGTCACCGCTGCGACTGCCGGGTACTGCCGCTGGAGTACGTGCCACGCGCGATCGTCAACCGCGACACCCGCGGCCTCATCAAGCTGGTCGCCGACGCCGACACCGGCCGACTCCTCGGCGCCCACGTGGTCGCCGACGCCGCCGGAGAGGTCATCGCCACCGCCGTGTACGCCCTCGCCAACGACATGACCGTGCAGCAGATGGCCGACCTGTGGTGCCCATACCTGACCATGGCCGAAGGCCTCAAACTCGCCGCCCAGACCTACACCCGCGACGTGTCGAAACTGTCCTGCTGCGCCTCCTGATTAACCCGCGCCCACCAGTCCCAACGACAGGAGATGCCTGGTGAATAGGACAGCCGCCACCGGCGAAGACCTGGGCGTCGGCGCTCTGGCCGGCTACCTGGGCACGAAGATCATGGAGCCGGTGTCGCAGAAACTCTACGAACTCGAACCCGCACAGGCCCGCGCCCACGAAGACGCGGCCCGTCCCGGGGGTTCACCGTACCGAATCGCAGCCGCCCAAACCGCCAAGCTATTCGGCCTCGACCTCAGCCAGAAGCAGCTGGACTGGGCGGGACTGCTGTTCCACTACGGGCTCGCTGTCTCGTGGGCACCCCTGTACGCCCTGCTGCGCCGCACCACGCCGATGCGGCCGGTAACCGCAGGGCTGACACTGGGCACCGCGATGAGCCTGATCGTCGACGAAGCGATCACCCCACCGGTGGTCAGCACGGACTGCGACGCCCGCGACCACTGCGCCAGCAGCGGCTAGTCCAGGCATAGCCGTGACGATGTCAGACAACCGCCGATGGTGGGCCTTGGCAGCCCCGGTGCCGCAAGCGTCCCCCAGACGGTCAGCGCCTCTGCTCCTGCTGCGGGTACTCGTGAGCTTCGCGCCACGCGTCGATGCCCGCCTTGGCGGCTACGCCGGCGACCACCAGGGCGGCGCTCGGGTCGGCCCACCACCAGTCGAGTGTGGCGTTGAGGCCGAGCCCGACGAGCAGGCTGACGGACAGGTAGTTGGAGACCCAGGTTTCCTGGGACTGGGCGGTGACGGCCGGGTTGTCCAGTGCGCGGCCGGTGCGGCGCTGGGCGACCGCGACGGGGATCATGACGGCGAGGGCGACGACGTTGAGTCCGATGCCGACTAACGACGTGTCGGGGCGTTCGGCTCCGATCAGGTCCGAGGCGGACTTGTAGGTGACGTATCCGGCCAGGGCGAGGAAGCTGACGGCGATCAGCTGCAGCGCCGGTCGTTGTCGGGCGCGGGGTCCGGCGCGTAGCTGCCAGATGACGACGGCGGCGGCGAAGACCTCG
>NZ_LEKG01000210.1:0-12180 GCF_001029515.1 Micromonospora sp. RV43
GCAGCAACGCGGCGCGGCGACCGGCGACCGGCGGGCGGGGGCGGACCCGGGTGCCGTGCCGGCCGGCGGTCGCGACCAGGCCACGTTGGCGCAGTTCCTGGTACGCCTTCGCGACTGTGGCCGGGCTGACGTCCAGCTCGGCGGCGAGCGCGCGGACGGCGGGCAGGGCGTCGCCGGGGGCGAGATCGCCGGTGCGGATGCCGGATTCGACGCTTGCCGAAATCGCGGCGGAGGTGGAACCGGCGATCTGATAATGTGCTGCCACAGTTCGGAGATTGTACTAGAACAAAGGTGGGATGTCACGTGTACGCCCCGACCGAACGCACCACCGCCACCCGCACCCGCGACCGGATGCACTACGACCGGGCCACCGCGCACGCGCTGCTCGACGAGGCGTACCACTGCGCGCTGGCGTTCACCGTGGACGGCGAGCCGCGCATCCTGCCGACCCTGCACGTGCGCATCGGAGACACGCTCTACCTGCACGGGTCCACCGGCAGCCGGCCGCTGCTCGCCGCCCGGGGCGAGGCCGGGCTGCCGGTCTGCGTCGCCGTCACCCACCTCGACGGGCTGATCTACGCCCGCTCCCAGTTCCACCACAGCGCCAACTACCGGTCGGTCGTGGCGCACGGCACCGCCCGCCTGGTCGACGACGCCGGCGAGAAGGCGGCGGTGCTGACCGCGCTGGTGGAGAAGGTGGCCGCCGGCCGGTCCGCCGACAGCCGCCCGCCGAACCGGCGCGAACTGGCCGAGACCGCCGTGCTGGCGCTGCCGCTGCGCGAGGTGTCGGTACGGATGCGCACCGGCGGCGTCAACGACGAGCCGGCCGACGAGGCGCTGCCGTACTGGGCCGGTGTGGTTCCGCTGCGGCTCACGCCGGGCCGCCCCGAACCCACGCCCGGCGTGATCGCGCCGGTGCCGGCGTACCTGCGTGCGGCCCGCTCGTCGTGGCACGAGCCGGCGGTGCTGCGCGGCGAACACGTGGTGCTGGAGCCGCTCGACCTCGCCCACGCCGACGAGCTGTACGCCGCCACCGCCGACCCGGAGGTGTGGCGGCACCTGGGCGGTACGCAGCCCGCCGACGCCGCCGGGATGCGCCAGGTGGTCGCCGCCTACCTGGACGCGCAGGAACGCGGCGAGCAGGTGTGCTGGACCCAGCGCTGCGCCGTCACCGGTGCGGTGATCGGTACGACCTCCTACTACGAGATCGACCCGGTCCGCCGGTCGGTGGCGATCGGTTACACCTGGCTGGGCCGCCCCTGGTGGCGTACCGGCGTCAACACTGAGGCGAAGCTCCTGCTGCTGGGCCGGGCCTTCGACGACCTGGACGCGGTCCGGGTGGTCTGGCACACCGACATCCGCAACGAACGCTCGCAGCGGGCCATCGAACGGCTCGGCGCGAGCCGGGAGGGCGTGCTGCGCCGGCACAAGCAGCGCGCCGACGGCTCCTGGCGGGACACCGTCCAGTACTCGATGCTCGCGCAGGAGTGGCCGACGGCACAGGTCAGCCTGCGGGAAAGGCTTCGCCCGACGGCACCCGCGGCGTCATGATGTCCGGCGTGCTGGGGATCACCGACATCTGGACGTACGTGCTGGGCACCGTGGCGATCGTGCTGCTGCCCGGCCCCAATTCGCTCTTCGTGCTGGCCACCGCCGCCCGCCGGGGCGTGGCCACCGGTTACCGGGCCGCCGCCGGGGTGTTCGTCGGCGACGCGGTGCTGATGGTGCTCTCCGCCGCCGGGGTGGCCTCGCTGCTCCAGGCGTATCCGCCGCTCTACCTGGTGATCAAGTACGCCGGCGCGGCGTACCTCGGATATCTGGGGCTGGCCATGCTGCGCGGCGCGTGGCGGCGCTGGCGCGACCGCAACGACCCGGCCACGCCGCGCCTGATCGACGAGGTGGAGCCGGCGGAACAGCGGGAGCCGTTCCGCCGGGCGCTGGTGATCAGCCTGCTCAACCCGAAGGCGATCCTGTTCTTCGTCTCGTTCTTCATCCAGTTCGTCGACCCCGGGTACGCGTGGCCCGCGCTGTCGTTCCTGCTGCTCGGGCTGATCGCACAGGTCGCGAGCGCGCTCTACCTGACCGTGCTGATCTTCACCGGCACGTACCTGGCGGCCCAGTTCCGGCAGCGCCGGCGGCTCGCCGCGAGCGGCACGACTGCCGTCGCGGTGCTGTTCCTCGGCTTCAGCCTCAAGCTCGCCGCCGGCTGAGGCGTAAGGAAGGGCCCCTTCTTAACGCCTCCGGTAGAGGAAGGGCCCCTTCTTAACAACGCACACGCACGCGCACACGCTCACGTGCCGTCGCCGCCTCCGCCACCACCGCCGATGCCCGCGCCGCCGGCCGTACCCCCGAGGCCGTAACCCGGCGCGACCGGACGGTCCGGCGGGCGGCTGACGTGCGCCGACTCGCGGATCGTGGCCGACCAGTCGGCGTGCGCGGCGGCGGCCGCGTGCCTGTGGATGGCGTGCCGCAGCCAGCCGTCCACAGTGGCCACCCAGTCGCGCTTGTCGGCACCGGCGTGCCAGACCCGGAACCGGCTGATGCTCTGGTGGGTGATCCCGGCCAGGGAGAGCCGCCGGTCCAGCCAGAGCAGCACCTCCACGCCGGCCGAGTCGGTCAGCATGATCATTTCGAGTTCGGTCATCGGGCCGGCGTAGAGCGGGGCGGCCCAGAAGCCGTACCACTGCTGGAACGGCAGCGTCTGCTCCACCCCCGGCAGCCGTCCCTCGCGCAGCCCGGCCTGGCGGATCGCGAAGCCGAGCGTGTCCAGCGCGGCGAGCACGTGCTCCTGGGAGGGCAGCGGGTGGATCAGCACCGGCACCATCGCGCCCTGGTCCACCTCCGGGTCCACCGACACCTCGGTACGCAGCCCGGTACGCAGGCTCAGCAGCGGTACCCCGCCGTACGTGGTCACCGGCGACTCCCACGGCAGCGGCACGGCGAACTCGACGGCCCGCCGCCGTCCGGCCGGCACCACGAACCGGCCCGCGATCGTCCACGTCTGGAACTGCACCAGGCGGCGCGGCGCCTCCGGGTCCTCCGGTTCGACCTGGGTGACCAGGCCGAGCCGGATGTGCCGGACCGGTACGTCCGACCCGCCGGCGGCGAGCGTCACCCGGCCCGGCAGGCGCAGGCCCGGCCGGGTGCTCGGGTTGGGCAGCGTGGTGCTCACCGAGAGCCCGGTCCAGGCGGAGTCCCGCGACACGCCGGTCAACCGCATGCCGGGGCTTTCCCGCTGCCCGCCCGGCCATGCCCCGCCGGGACGGACGCCGGCCGCCGGCAACGGACGCGGGCCGGCGAAGCCGACGCCGGGAAGCGGAACGGACGCCGGCCCGGCGAAGTGGTTGTCCCACCTCGCCGGGCCGGTACGGATCACGACGGTCAGCGCATCCGGCGGCCTCGCGGCACCGGGTCGGTCTCGTCGTCGAACTCGCCGATGACCTCCTCCAGGAGGTCCTCCAGCGCGACGAACCCGATCGGCCGGGTCGGCCCGCCACCGTTGCTCACCAGCGCGAGCTGCGCCTGCCGCGCCCGCATGGCGGCCACCGCCTCGGTCACCGACGCCTCGGCCGGCAGCGTGAAGGCGCTGGTCATCAGCTCCTCCGCGGTCGCCGGGCGGCCGGTGGTGACGGCGCGCACCGCCTCGCGTACGTGCACGAGGCCGCACACCTCACCACCGGTGTCGACCACGGCGAGCCGGGACCGGCCGCTGTCGCGGGAGACGTGCTCGATCCGCTCGGCGGTCTCGCTCCGGCCCACCGTGACGATCTGGTCGAACGGCTCCATGACCTGGGCGACTGTGGTGCCCTGGAGTTCCAGCATGCTGGTCAGCAGCTGGTGCTGCTCGGCGCCGAGCAGCCCGTGCTCCCGGGACTGCTCCAGCAGGATGCGCAGCTCGTCCGGGCCGTGCACCTGGGCGAGCTGGTCCTGCTGCTGCACCCCGAACAGGCGCAGCATCGCGTTCGCGAGCCCGTTGAGTAGGGACAGTACCGGCCGGGCGATCCGGGCGAACGCCCGGAACGGCAACGCCAGCAGCATTGCGGAACGCTCCGCGTCGGTGATCGCCCACGACTTCGGGGCCATCTCGCCGACCACCAGGTGCAGGAACGTCACGAGCGACAGCGCGAACACCAGCGCCACCACGTGGCTGACCGCCTCGGGCAGGCCGACCGCGTGCAGCAGCGGGCTGAGCAGGTGCTCGATGGCCGGTTCGGCCAGCGCGCCCAGACCCAGCGTGCACAGCGTGATGCCGAGCTGCGCGCCGGCCAGCATCAGGCTCAGCTCGCGGACGCCGTCCAGCGCCGCGCGGGCCGCCCGGCCGCCACCGGCCGCCGCCTGCTCCAGCCGGTACCGCTTGGACGCGACGAGCGCGAACTCGGCGGCCACGAAGAACCCGTTGAGCGCCAGCAGCACCACGGAGGAGAACAACGCGAATCCGGGGCTCATGCGGAACCCTCCCCGGACACGGAGGCGGCGGGCCGCAGCCGCACCGAGTCGGCCACGTGCCGGTCCACCGCCAGCACCTCGACGAGCACCCGCGGGCCGCCGGCCGGCTCGTCGCCGTCAGTGGCGACCGGGATCTCCAGCCGGTCACCGACCTCGGGCACCCGGCCCAGCTCCCGCATCACCAGACCGGAGAGCGTGTCGTACTCGGGCGCCTCGGGCAGTTCGATGCCGGTGCTGTCGGCGACCTCGTCGATGCGCCAGCGCGCCGGGACCACCCAGGAGCCGTCCTCCTGCCGGGCCGCGGCCCGGTCCGGCGGGTCGTCCTCGTCGCGGATCGGCCCGACCAGTTCCTCGGCCAGGTCCTCCAGCGTGATCACGCCGGCGAAGCCGCCGTACTCGTCGACCACGCAGGCGAGCTGCCGGTGCCCGGACCGCAGGCGGTCCAGCACCGTCGGCAGCGGCAGCGTCTCGGGCACCAGCAACGGGGGTACGGCCACCGCGTCGACCCGGGTGGTCGCGCGCTGCGCCGGGGGCACCCCGAGCACGTCGGCGATGCCGACCACGCCGACCAGGTCGTCGACGCCCTCGGCGCCGCTCACCGGGAAGCGGGAGTGGCCGGTGTCGAGCAGCTCGACGATCCGGCTGACCGGCTCGTCGGCCCGGATGGTGTGCACGTCGACGCGCGGCACCATCGCCTCCCCGGCGGTCAGCTCCCGGAAGTCCAGACCCCGGTCCAGCAGGTCGGACATCTCGGCGTCGAGGTGTCCCTCCTCCCGGGACTCGGCGATGATCTGTTCCAGGTCCTGCGGGGTGGCGCCGCTGGGCAGCTCCTCGATCGGCTCGATGCCGATGCGGCGGAGCAGCCGTACGGCGGCCCGGTCGAACAGCGTGATCAGCGGACCGGCGATCTTCAGGTAGATCAGGGTGGACCGGGACAGCGCCCGGGCGAGCGGTTCGGCCCGCGCGATGGCCAGGTTCTTCGGGGCCAGCTCGCCGAGGACCATCTGCACCACTGTGGCGATGATCAGGGCGAGGGCCACCGACAGCGGCAGCGACACCGAGCTGGACAGCCCGGCCACGCCGAGCAGGTCGGCCAGCCCGGCACCCAGGTACGGCTCGGCGACGTAACCGACGAGCAGGGCGGTCACTGTGATGCCGAGCTGCGCGCCGGACAGCATGAAGGAGAGCCGCCCGGTCACCTCCAGGGCCCGGGCCGCGGCACGGTCGCCACCGTCGGCGAGCTGCTTGAGCTTGCCCCGGTCCACGGCGACGTAACCGAACTCCTGGGCCACGAAGTAACCGGTGGCGGCGGTGAGGACGGTGATGAGAAGGAGACCGACGAGGATCAACACGGGAGGTTCAGTGCTCCCGGGGTCGTCGGGGAGGGAATTCGCCGGGTATTACCCGGCCGGCTACTGCTGCCCTCCGGGGCAGGAGAGTCGATCATGCGGCCCATTTTATCGGTACCCGCTGGACGTTCGCTGAGGGTGCCGGGAAGCCTCCCGCACGTCCGGTTCAGCGTCCGGCCAGCTCGTCGGCGTCCAGCAGCGTCCGGTCGACCCGCCCGGAACGGTACGCGGCCCGGCCGATCATCTGCGCGGCCACCGGCGCGGTGGAGAGCTGGAAGATCGCCACCAGGACGAGCATGCCCAGATCCGAGGGGGTACGCAGACGCAGCGCCAGCCCGGCCAGCAGCAGCAGGACGCCCAGCACCTGCGGCTTGGTGGCCGCGTGCATCCGGTCCAGCACGTCCGGGAAGCGCACCAGCCCGATGCCGGCGACCAGGGCCAGCACCGCCCCGACCAGCAGCAGAACCCCGCCCGCCCAGTCCGCCACGGCGCTCATGCCGAGCCTCCTTCCGTTCGCGACTGCGGGGCTCGCAGAACCGGCTCACTCCTCGCGCTCATGCTTCAGCCCGGACCGCGAAGCGCACCAGCGACACCGAACCGATGAAGCCGAGCAGCGAGAGCACCACCAGCACGGGCAGCGTGGTGGCGTGCCGGTTCACGGCGGCCTCCGCCCCCACCGCGGCGAGCATCGCCGACAGCAGCAGGTCGGCGCCGACGACCCGGTCGAGCAGGGACGGGCCCCGGTAGATCCGGGCCAGGGCGAGCAGCGCGGTGGCCGAGAGCAGCACGGTCAACGCGACGGCGAGCAGGACTGTCACTGATGGTTCCTCCGTTCGGCGGGTTCGAGGTCGAGCCGGCGTACCTCGTCGGGAGATCCGATGGCGCGGACGATGCGCCGTTCGACGGCGAGCACGCGCTCGCGGCTGCCGGTGATGTCCTCGGGTCCGCGCACGTCGAGCACGTGCACGTAGAGCACGCCCTCCGCCCGGTCGACGTCGAGGATCAGCGTGCCCGGCACCAGCGAGATCACCTCGGCGGTGAGCGCCAGGTTGAGATCGGTACGTACGCGCAGCGGCACCGCGATGATCGCGCCGCGCGGGCGGTAGCCGAAGCGCAGCGCCACGGCTGCCACGTGCACGCTGGCGCTGACCAGCTCCGCGACGAACGTCGCAGCGAACACCAGCAGCGCGCGGGGGCGTACCCGGCCACCGAACGTGACCGGCGGCAGCGGGAAGAACAGCAGCACCGCCACACCGATCACCAGGCCGGCGACCAGGTTGCCCCAGGACACGTCGCCCCACAGCAGCATCCAGGCGACGACCAGCCAGCCGAGCGCGACCGCCTGGTCCCGCCGCCGCCCGCCCCGCCCGACGGTCGGCACCGGCGCGTCCGGGGCGGGCACCGCACGGGGTACGCCGGCGGGCTCACCGGTCGCGCCTCCGCCCGGGGGCAGGTCGTCGGTCACGGCACGTCCCGGGGCAGGACCGCCCGCACGTACGGGGTGCGCTCGCGCAGGTCGGTGGCCGCGTCGGCGGTGACCTGGAACAGCGGCCCGGCTGCCAGCGTGAACAGCACACCGAGCGCGACCAGGGCGGTGGTGGCCCCGACCATCAGTCCGGGCAGCCGGGCCGGCGGGGTGGTGGTGGCCAGCCGGGGCTCCCGCCAGAACGCGATGTTCCACACCCGGGAGGCCGCGTAGAGCGTGAGCAGGCTGGTCAGCGTGCCGGCCGCGACCAGCACGGCGGGCAGCGTCCCGCCTGCGGCCACGCCGGCCTGGAGCAGGCCGAGCTTGCCGAGGAAGCCGGAGAACGGCGGGATGCCCGCGAGGTTCATCGCGGGGACGAAGAAGAGCACGCCGAGCATCGGGGCGATCCGCGCCAGGCCGCCGATCCGGCGCAGGTCGGTGCTGCCGGCGCGTTCCTCGACCAGGCCGGCGACCAGGAACAGCGTGGTCTGGATGGTGATGTGGTGCACCACGTAGAAGATCGCCCCGGACAGGCCGGCGACGCTGCTCAGCGCCACCCCGAAGATCATGTAGCCGATGTGGCTGACGAGCGTGAAGGACAGCAGCCGCTTCAGGTCCGACTGGGCCACCGCGCCGAGGATGCCGACCACCATGGTCAGCCCGGCCACCACCATCAGCAGCGTGGCGACCTGGCCGCCGGGGAACAGCAGCGTCTCCGTGCGGATGATCGCGTACACGCCGACCTTGGTGAGCAGGCCGGCGAAGACCGCCGTCACCGGGGCGGGCGCGGTCGGGTAGCTGTCCGGCAGCCACGCCGACAGCGGGAACACGGCCGCCTTGATCCCGAACGCGAGCAGCAGCGTCAGTTGCAGGGTCAGGCGTACGCCGGACGGCAGCGCGTCCAGCCGGCCGGCGAGCTGCGCCATGTTCAGCGTGCCGGTGGCCGCATACACCAGCCCCACCGCGGACAGGAACAGCAGCGACGACAGGATGCTGACCACCACGTACGTCGATCCGGTCCGCAACCGCACCTCGGTGCCGCCCAGCGTGATCAGCACGAAGCTCGCGGCCAGCAGGATCTCGAAGCCGACGAACAGGTTGAACAGGTCCCCGGCCAGGAAGGCGTTCGTCACGCCCGCGGTGAGCACCAGGTACGTGGGGTGGTAGATGTTCACCGGCGCGGTCTCCCCGGTCTCCCCCCGGCCCTGGCCGATCGAGTAGAGCAGGACGCACAGCGTCACCGCCGAGGAGACGAGCACCATCAGCGCCGCCAGCTGGTCGGCGACCAGCACGATGCCCACCGGCGCCGGCCAGCCGCCCACCTGCACCACCACCGGCCCGAACCGGTACGCCTGCACCAGCAGCACCGCCGCCACCACCAGGACGCTGGACAGGCAGAGGACGCTTATCGACCGCTGCAGGCGGGGCCGGCCGGACAGCACGAGGGTGAGCGCCGCGCCGAGCAGCGGCACCACCACCGGCAGCGGCACCAGGGCGCTCATTGGGCTTCCCCGTCCCGGCGCAACCGCCGGCGGGCCGGCTCCGGGTCCACCTGCTCCGGGTCGTCGTCCGGGCCCTCACCGCCGAGGTCCGCGGTGGACACCTCGTTGCTCTCGGCGAGCCGGACGATCTGCCGGTCCTCCAGGTCGTCCTGCACCTCGTCGTCGCCGCTGGTGTACCAGCTCCGGTACGCGACAGCGAGCAGGAACGCGGTCAGCCCGAACGTGATCACCACTGCGGTGAGCACCATGGCCTGCGGCAGCGCGTCGCTCATCTCCCGCTGCGGGGCGGTACCGACCAGCGGAGCGGCGCCGGACCGCCCGCCCAGCAGGATGAGCAGGTTCACGCCGTTGCCGAGCAGGATGATGCCGAGCAGGATCCGGGTCAGGCTGCGTTCCAGCAGCAGCGTGACACCGGCGGCGACGAGCACCCCGACCGCCAGCACCAGCACCAGCGTCGGCCCGGCCGCCCCGCGCGTCATGACTGGCCCTCGCGCTGGATGACCAGGCCGCGCCCCGCCTCGCCCGCCGCCTCCACGTGCCGGTCCACCTCGGCGCCCAGGCTGCGCAGGATGTCCAGCACCAGCCCGACCACCACCAGGTAGACGCCGATGTCGAAGAACAGCGACGTGACCAGGTAGAAGTCACCGACCAGCGGCAGCCACAGGTTGACCTTGATGCTCTGGAGCACCTCACCGGTGAGCGCCAGGCCGAGCACGCCGCTGCCGACCGAGATGCCCAGGCCCGCGCCGAGCACCGTGCCGGCCCCGACCGGCGCCGCCTCGGCCAGCTCGTACCGGCCGCCGGCCAGGTACCGCAGGGCCAGCGCGAGGCCGGCCACGAGCCCGCCGGCGAAGCCGCCACCGGGGGCGTTGTGCCCGGAGAAGAGCAGGAACAGCGAGAAGATCAGGACGGTGTGGAAGATCAGCCGGGTGACCACCTCGAACACGATCGACCGCCGCCGTTCCGGCAGCGTCTGCCCACCGCGCAGCCACACCGTGCGCCGGTCGCCGGCGCGCAGTGCGGCCGGTGGGGGACGGCGGGGACGCGGCCCGGTGCGGGACCGCTCGTAGATCAGGCTGGCCACGCCGGTCGCGGTGACCACGAGCACCGAGATCTCCCCCATCGTGTCCCAGGCCCGGATGTCGACGAGCGTCACGTTCACGACGTTGCGGCCGTACCCCTCGATCAGGGCCAGGTCCGGGAAGTCGGCGGAGATCGACGGCGCCCGCCGTGCCCCGGCCGCGGCCAGCGCCAGACCGGCCATCACCACACCGGTGGCGATCCCGATGCCGCGCCGGACCCAGCGGCTGCGGCGCAGCGGCCGCGCCGAGAACCGCTCCGGCAGCCGCCGCAGCACCAGCACGAACACGGCGATCGTCGCGGTCTCCACCAGGAACTGGGTCAGTGCCACGTCCGGCGCGCCGTAGAGGACGAACATCATCGCGGTGCCGTAGCCGGTCACGCCGACGAGCAGCATCGCGGTGAGCCGGCGGCGCGCGCCGACCGCGAGCAGCGCGGCGACCGCGATCACCACGCAGACCACGAGCTGGGCCGGGTTGTCCCAGGGCGCCAGGTCGACCCGCCACGGCATGGTGGCGATCATCGCCCCGCCCGGCACGAACACCAGCACGAGCAGCACCGTGCCGAGGTACTGCGGCAGCGAGCCGCGCTGGGTGGCGCCGGTGACCTCGATGGCGAGCCGGTCGAAGGCGTGCGTCACCCACTCGTACCCCTGGTTGCCGCCCACCGGCGAGCGCAGCCGGGCCAGCGCGGGCGCCAGCGGGCCGCGGACCAGGTGCAGCACCACACCGCCGGCCAGCACGAGGGCGGACAGGCCGAGCGCCGCCGTGGGTCCGTGCCAGAGCGCCAGGTGCTCCTCGACCGGTCCGAACAGCTCGGCGTACGGCTCGAACAGGCCGCTCAGCCACCCGGCCGCCGGACCGGCGGCGAGCCCGGCCACGGCGAGCAGCGCCGGGGGTACGAGCATCGCGGCGGGTGGGCGGGCCAGCTCGGTGTCCGGCGTGCCGGGCCGGGTGCCGAACGCGCCCCAGAGGAACCGGATGCTGTACGCGACGGTGAGCGCGCTGCCCACCACCAGCACGGTCAGCACCAGCGGATCACCGGTGAACGCGGCGAGCGCCGCCTCCTTCCCGACGAACCCGAGCAGCGGCGGCACCCCGGCCATCGAGGCGGCGGCCAGCGTGGCGACGACGGCCAGCACCGGCGCGGTCCGCCTGACCCCGGACAGCTCCCGCAGGTCACGGGTGCCGGCCTCGTGGTCGAGGATGCCGACGACCAGGAACAGTGCCGCCTTGAACAGGGCGTGTGCCGCCAGCATCGCCACCCCGGCGAGCGCCGCCTTCGGGGTGCCCGCGCCGAACACCACTGTGAGCAGGCCGAGCTGGCTGACCGTCCCGTACGCCAGCAGCAGCTTCAGGTCGGTCTGCCGCAGCGCCGCCCAGCCGCCGATGACGAGCGTGACCAGTCCGGCGACCACTGTGACCGGCCGCCACCCGTCGACCGGGGCGAGCACCGGGCCGAGCAGTCCGATGAGGAAGATGCCGGCCTTCACCATCGCCGCCGCGTGCAGGTACGCGCTCACCGGAGTCGGGGCGGCCATCGCCACCGGCAGCCAGGCGTTGAACGGGAACACCGCGGCCTTCGCCAGCGCCCCGGCGAGGATCAGCAGCACGGCGACGACCAGGTACCCGCCGCCAGGCAGCGGTGTCGCCGCCACTGCCGACCACCGGTAGCCCCCGGCGTGGTGGCCGAGCAGCAGGAACCCGACGAGCATCGCCAGCCCGCCCAGCGTCGTCACTGTCAGCGCCTGCGCGGCGGCCCACCGGCTGGACCGGCGCTCGGTGCTGTGCCCGATGAGCAGGTACGAGAAGACGGTGGTCAGTTCCCAGAACACGTAGAGCAGCAGCAGGTCGTCGGAGACGACGAGGCCGAGCATCGCCCCGGCGAAGGCGACCATGACGGCGGCGAAGCGGGCCAGCCCGGTGGACCCGGGCGGGAAGTAGCGGGCGGAGTAGACCAGCACCAGCGCTCCGACGCCGCCGACGAGCAGCAGCATCAGCCAGGACAGCGTCGTGACGCGCAGCGCCACGTCGAGCTGGAGCTGCGAGATCCAGGGGTACGTCTCGACCACCGCGCCGCCGTCGCGTACCGCCCCTGTGTGCGCCGCCGCCCAGACCGCTGTGGCGGCCGGGGCGAGCGCCAGCATCAGGCAGGCGCGCGGACCCCACCGGCGGACCAGCAGCGGGGCGAGCAGCGCCGCCACCAGGTGCACGATCAGCAGGACGAGCACGCGTACTCCCGGTCGAGGTGACAGCGCGCGAACACGCTGGTGTCACAACCGATCACACGCCACAGAGGCACCGAACCGGGCGGTTTTCCCCAAAACCCACCCTTACCT